>SKVX01000548.1 GCA_007129225.1 Halomonas sp. | reverse complement strand
GTGACCTTCCTCGACGCCGAGGGAAGCGAAAGCGTCCTCGGAAAGGCCGAGCTGGACATGGCCGACAATGGCGGTGTCGTCCACCACGTTGAGACTCGCCAGGATGCACCGACCGTTGGCCCGCACCTCCACCTTGGAGAGCGCCTGGAATCCCTCGGCCCGATACAGGTCGCACTCACGGTGCAGGTAGGCGACGTTTTCGCGATACGTATCGATGGCAACACGCCTGAGCGTGAGCGGTAGTCCGTTCTCCTGCGGGGTACCTTCCGTTGCAACAGGCGCAGGATGAGAGGGCTTGTTCATGGTCCGATTGCTCGCTTATGCACTATGCCTCGCTCGAGTCTGCATCAATTCCTCCGGCAAGGGCAGCGCAATGACGTGACCCCTTGATATCGGACAAGTCGGCTTGAGCAACGGTGCGGCCATTGCTCGACATTATCACTATCCTGATACTCATAACCCACGGGTGTTATCCCAACTGAAGGAGGCAAGATGAGATTCGCGATCATGGGTAGCGGCGGTGTGGGCGGCTACTTCGGGGCTCGCCTGGCCGAAGCGGGCGAGAACGTGACCTTCATCGCCCGTGGCGAGCATCTCGCCGCAATCCGCCAGGATGGATTGGCCGTCACCAGCATCAAGGGAGATGTATCGATCCATCCTGCCCAGGCCTCCGACGACCCGGCAAGCGTCGGCATAGTGGATTGCGTGATCGTGGCGGTAAAGGCGTGGCAGGTACGCGAGGCGGCGGAAGCGATGCGCCCGATGGTCGGGCCGGATACCGTCGTGCTGCCCCTGGAAAACGGGGTCGAAGCTGCCGACACGCTGGCCGAAGTGCTGGGCAAAGGCCCGGTGATCGAGGGGCTGTGCGGTATCCTGGCGTGGATCGAGTCCCCGGGACATGTGCGCCATGCCGGCGTCGACCCATTCGTTCGCTTCGGCGAGCGCGACAATCACAGCAGCGAGCGGATTTCCCGTCTCAAGGCAGCCTTCGACCAGGCCCGGGGGGTCAGCGCCGAGATTCCGGATGACATCAAGGTTGCCCAGTGGAGCAAATTCCTGTTCATCTGCGCCATGAGCGGTATAGGTAGCATCACCCGCTCACCCATCGGAGTGACGCGACAGCTACCGGAGACACGACTCATCATCGAACGCATGCTCGAGGAGATCGATGCCGTCGCTCGTGCCCATGGCGTGGCCTTCCCCGACGACGCCGCCGCTCGTGCCATGCAGTTCATCGATGCCATGCCGGCCGAGAGCACCTCCTCCATGCAGCGCAACATCATGGCCGGCCAGCCCTCGGAGCTGGAATCGCAGAACGGGGCCGTAGTACGACTGGGCCTTGCCGTGGGCGTCGCCACCCCGACCAATGAACTGATCCATGCCGCCCTGCTACCCCAGGAACTGGCGGCTCGCGCCGCGAACGACTCCCCCGGAACCCACAATGAATGACGTCCCCCACAACGCACCTGGGCAGCAATGGCAAGCCAGTCGCTATGCCCATCACGCCGATTTCGTGCCCGCACTGGGTGCTGAGGTGGCCGAGCTGCTGGCCCCGAAGGCCGGTGAGCGTATCCTCGACCTGGGGTGCGGCGATGGCAGCCTGACCGAAGTCCTGGCCAAGTCGGGCGCCACGGTCATCGGCGTGGATGCCTCTGCCGATATGGTCGAGGCCGCCCGGGCGCGCGGCCTTGACGCACGGGTCGTGGACGCCCACCACCTGCCCTTCGATCATGAGTTCGATGCCGTATTCAGTAATGCCGCGCTGCACTGGATGCTCAACCATGAAGCCGTGATCGCCAGCATACATCGCGCGCTCAAGCCCGGGGGACGCTTCGTCGCCGAGTTCGGCGGTCACGGCAATGTCGCCGCCATCTGTACCGCCATCCTGGCAGCGCTGCAGGCTCGAGGGATCAGTGGCACGGCACGCTTTCCCTGGTTCTTTCCGACGGTGGAAGAGTACGGCACCAGCCTGAGGGCCGCCGGCTTCACCATCGACACCATCGAACTGATACCACGCCCGACCCCATTGCCCACCGGGATGGCCGGATGGCTTGCCACCTTCGCCAATGCCTTCCTCCACGGGCTCGAGGAAGAGGTGCGCGAAGCGATCCTCGACGATGCCCTGCGCCTGCTGTCCCATACCCTGTGCGACAGCCACGGAAACTGGACCGCCGACTACGTGCGTCTGAGGCTCAAGGCACAACGCTGACAGCTTCCCAACGGTTGTCGGTGACAACGTCTTGGCTCAATCGGGTCGGGCTGTCCTATATTGAGGAGCATGAAACTCTTTGCACTCAATGCCAGCCGCCCCTTCGGGGAAGCCGTGGCCCGAGAACTGGATATCGTCCTTGCCGACCATGAAGAGCGAGACTTCGAGGATGGCGAGCACAAGGCGCGGCCGCTGGTCAGCGTGCGCGGCGACGATGTCTACGTGCTGCAGAGCCTGAACGGCGACCCGGAACAGAGGGTCAACGAGCGGCTCTGCCGGTTGCTGTTCTTCCTGGGAGCCGTCCGCGAAGCCGGGGCCCGGAGGGTCACCGCGGTGGTCCCTTATCTCGCCTATGCCCGCAAGGACCGGCGCACCAAGACGCGCGACCCGGTCACCTCCCGCTATCTGGCCATGCTGCTGGAAACCATGGGTATCGATGGGATCATGTCCCTCGACGTACACAACCCCGCGGCCTTCCAGAACGCCTTTCGCTGCCTCACCTATACCCTCGATACCCGCCGGCTTTTCGCCACTCATATGGTGGAGCGCTGTGGCGAGGGGCCGGTGGTGGTGGCCTCCCCCGATCCGGGCGGTGTAAAACGGGCCCAGGGCTTTCAAGAAATGCTGCAAGCCTTGCTGGGCAGGGACGTGGGCTTGGCTTTCATGGAAAAACGCCGCAGTGAAGGCGAAGTCAGCGGCACCCTGCTGGCCGGCGAGGTGAATAACGCCACAGTGCTGGTGGTGGACGACCTGATAAGCTCGGGCGGCACATTGCTGCGTGCCGCAAGAGCCTGTCGGGAGCGCGGCGCACAGACGGTTTACGGACTGGCGGCACACGGTCTCTTCGTTGGGGATGCAGGCCACGTCATCAGCGACCCGGCGCTAGCCAAGATACTCGTCACGGATACAGTCCCGCCGACCCGGCTAGACGATCAGGTGGTCCACCATCATCTGGAGGTGGTCAGCGCCGCACCGCTCTTTGCCGAGGCGATACGACGCGTCCATGAAAACCGCTCGCTCAGCGAGTTGCTGGAAGGGCCTGGATACTAAAGGCCCTAGAACATTGATCCTGATTACTTACCTTGTTCAGCCTCGAACCGATCTTGAGCCACTATGGAAGTGCTCGGATGGTCAAGAAGGGATAAACCGTCCTTCGACAGCGATTTTCTCCACCGACGGTGCCGCATCATTGTCGGAGCGGCTTTAGCTCCGGTCCGACGCAGGCCCGCTCGGCGAGAGCCAGATACTCCCAGGCCCTCGCCTGCCATTTTTCCGGCTTGCACGGATCAGGTTCGAGCAGGTGCAGCAGCGTCAAGCGTGCCCGAAGACAGGCTCGATAGGCGGTATAGAACGCCAGCAGCCTAGGGTCGGGAGAGTCGTGCAGCGCCCGAGTACAGCGCTCGAGAAGCTGGCGCCCAATCCAGCCCGCCCCCAGCCGATCGCACTCCATGCCCAGGAAGCTCAGCTCGTCGAAGGGATCGACCTGGCGCAGGACGTGGCTGAATTCGAGGCAGTCGATAATCACTGGTGGCCGCGAGAGACAGACATGCTCGGGACGCAGGTCGCCGTGCCCTTCGACGATGCGCCCCTGCCGGGCGCGGTCGCCAAGCAGATCCGGCACCTCCTCGATCAGGTGGTCAAGCCGGGAAAGAACAGCCTTCACCCTTTCTCGCGGCAGCGAGAGTCGCTCGTCCTCAAGCACCTCCCGGTTGCTGGCGTGCTCTCGAGCAAAGTGGTCGAGGTAGGCGTCGGGTGAAATGGGCTCGGGCTCGAGCCCGCGATAGAAGTCAATGAGGCGGTCGGCGACGCGATCGATGTCTGCGGGGAGGACGCTTTCCTTCTTCAAAGCCACATCCAGCAACAGAGGCTCCGGCAGGCGACGCATCACCACCAACCAGTCGACGACGCGCTCGCTGCCGCGCAGAACGAGATTGCCGGCCAGGTCCAGCCCCAGCGGCACGACGCCGAGATAGACGTCCGGCGCCAAGCGACGATTGAGGCGTACCTCCTCACGACAGAGGAACTCCCGCATCGTCAGTGAGCGCCCGTCGCCATGACCATACGCCAGTGGCTTCTTTAGCTTGTAGGCCCGATCGTCTACCAGAAAGACCCACGCCATGTGCGTCTCATGGACCTCCACCTCGCCCGTAATCTCGGGATAGGGGGCCTGACTGGAGAGAAATGCCACCTTGTCCCGTTCCGAAGGCTGACTCTCGTGACATGGAGAGAGTGGATCGGAGCCATGCGCGGCCATTCGCAACCTCCTCGCCCGCCAGGAGCGCTATCGATGCATGATTGAGACCGGCCAGGACATCCAGGCACTGCGCGACGACCAGGTGGAAGTCGGCCTGCTGTCGCCTCGGTCGGGCAACTCAAGGCAAGTGCTATCCAAGGAGCTTCTTCGTAACGAAACCGGTTCCGATTGCTGATGGCCCGATCCAGACAAAGGGGTTGTGTGCCACTTCCCAGATGCACACCGAGGGTGATCAAGCTGAGTCCGGGTTGCATGGCAAACCTCTCGACATGCTCCTCTCGAAATGGATTGCCGCGGGTTATCGGGAAGCGCGGGGCTATGCGCCAGCATAGATCATTCCTTCGAGCAGAAGGGCCCGAACTGGTAAAAGCGACGGCAACGAAGTTCCGCTTCGCAGGCAGGCAACTGCGACTGGTAACGTGCGGCTCGTGCACTCACCTGGCTGGCGGCCCGCATAACCTGGGGCTTGCTGCGGAACGTGCCTCGACGGTAACCCCCTTGGCCTTCGTGATAGGCCAGGTAGAGGTGCTCGGGATTGTGCAGCGATATGCCGAGCTGATCGTGGGTGCGGCGGTTGTACCAGCCAATGAAGTCGGTGGCGTGCTTCATATGGCTGCGACGTGCCAGGGCACTGCCTGCCTCCTCCCGGTACTCACCCCAGACCGGATCCAGAGCCTGCGAATAGCCTCGCGCCGAGGAGGGCCGCCCCCCGGGGATGAAACCCAGGATGCGATTCCTGGGCGGTCGAGCATGGCTCCTGAAGGAGGACTCCTGTTGAATGAAGGCCATCTGGGTGGCAATGGGAGTGCCCCACTGCGCTTCCGCTTCGCGTGCGTAGTCGTACCACGTCGGCTGTTCCAGGAATATCTCGCAGATATTGGCCTGGTCCTGCGGCGGCGATGGCGCCATCATGGCACAGCCCGATGCCAGCAGGCCGATCGCCACCACCAATAGACCAGGCGCCAGACGCCGAGCACCGCACAAAAGCCACCACGGGCTGCACTGATCCTTGCCTGTCTGAGCCACGCAGCCTTGCCTCATCACGTACCTATCGGTCGGCCTGTTCAGCCTGGGAGGCTACTCTAGTGCCAGTCGGCCGGCAAACACAGCAGGCAGGAAGCGCCCCGTGCGGATCATCCAGACCTAACTGACAGGCCGCAACGGGCTCCAGTCCGAGCGGTTGGCCAGAAACTCAGGGCGCTGCCGGTTGCCGAAAAGGGGTTCAACAGGCCGTTCTCGACGCTATTGTAGACGAAGAACAGGTTGCTCCTGGGCCAGCAGGACATGTTCATGTTGGAGCCGTGCATGGTGTTGCACTCGAACAGCACCAGCGAGCCCGGGCCACCCTTGGGCGCCTCGATATCCCCCTCCAGCATCAGCTTGCGCAGGCTGGCATTGTCAGGCACGCCAATGTCCTGGCTCTTCAGGGACGCCTTGTAGTTGTCTTCGGGAGTGCGTCCCACGCAGGGAATGAAGAAATTGTGGGAGCCGGGAACCAGCATAAGCGGCCCGTTGAACT
>SKVX01000119.1 GCA_007129225.1 Halomonas sp. | reverse complement strand
TGACCTCGCTGGTCGCCAGCGGTAACAGCGTCGCTCAGGTCGAGACCCTGCTGGAGGCCTGTGACGGCCAGTACCCCTCTCGCGAGCTGCTCGACAGCGTCCATGCGCTGGTCGAAGAGGTGGGCATGCCGCCCAAGGCTGACCTGTTTGGCCTATGACCCGGAGGCGGTATGAGAGTTGTCCTGGCACCGGATAGTTATAAGGACGCACTGAGCGCGCGCCATGCCGTCACGGCCATGGCCGCGGGGCTACGACGTGCCTTGCCAGACGCCGATATTGCCTCCTGCCCGATGGGAGACGGTGGCGAAGGCACCCTCGACGCCTTGCTGGCCGCCACCGGTGCGCAACGCCGCCAAGCCGATACCCATGACGCACTCGGCAGGCCGGTCAAGGCCGCATGGGGTTGGCAGGAGAGCGCCCGAACGGCTTACATCGAACTCGCCGAGACGAGTGGGCTGCAAGCGCTATCCCTCGAGGAGCGAACGGCCCTGCACAGCACCACGCTGGGTGTCGGAGAGTTGATTCTTGCGGCACTGGATGCCGGGGCCGATCACCTGCTGCTCATGCTTGGGGGCAGTGCCACCAATGACGGCGGTGCAGGCATGCTGACGGCGTTGGGTGCGCGGTTGCTTGATTCCCGAGGCCAACCTCTTCCGCCTGGCGGTGCCGCCCTGTCGGACCTCGCTAGCCTGGACCTCTCTGGCCTAGACCCAAGACTGAAGAGGCTGAGCGTGGAGACGGCCGTCGATGTCGATAATCCACTGACGGGTAGCCGTGGAGCCAGCGCCGTGTTCGGCCCCCAGAAAGGAGCGACGACACAGGATGTGGAACGACTCGATGCCGCTCTCGAGCACTTTGCCGATCACGTAGCGCAAGCCCTGGGAGAGGATTATCGCAACGTGCCCGGTGCCGGTGCCGCTGGCGGCATGGGTTTTGCCGCCCGCGCACTTCTCAACGCCAGTCTGCGCCCAGGAATAGAACTGGTGATGGAGCAGGTCGGCTTCGAACGACTCCTCGACAATGCCGATCTCGTTATTACCGGCGAGGGTCGACTCGATGGGCAGAGCCTGGCCGGCAAGACACCCATCGGCATCGCTCGAGTGGCCAGACGACACCATGTACCGGTCGTGATTCTTGCCGGTTGCCTGGATAGTGGCTGGACGGAGAGCTATGCGGAAGGCGTCACCGCCGCCTTCCCCCTCACCAGCCGACCCATGGATCTCGAATCCGCACTAAGAGAATGTCCCGAACTGCTTGCCGACCGCGCAGAGGCGGTCATCAGGCTCTTTTCCGCTTCACCATCGCGACGTCGCCAGGTATCGACAGGAGGCGCATCATGATCTGGTTGATTCTACTTTCCGCGATTTTCAGTTTTATCGCGATCACGCAGGCAATCAAGCGCCACCGTACCGGCCGCAACTGGTTTCACTGGGCATTCTGTTCGGTTTTTGCCACCAGCGGGCTGCTGTTTTCCCTTGCCACCTTGCTTCCCTACATGGCGAACTGAGCCATCTAGCCTGGGCTCGGTGAGGAAAGCTGGCGGCACTCGCCTGCCCTTCAGACCAAGCCGGGCATTACTGGCTACGTGACACGCTCAGCAGCACGATGCCGCCCAGCACGATACCGCCGCCGATCAGCTGCACGCCGGAAAGCATCTGTCCCAGCACCAGATACCCCAGCGCCAGCGCTGCGACCGGTTCGACGTTCATCACCGGTGCATTGCGGGCCATCTCCAGCCGCGGCACGCTGATGAAGAGTACCGAGAAGGCCACGCTGTAGAGCACCGCCAGTGACACCAGCCCTACCCAGCCGGTCGCGCTCGCCGGCAGCGCCATGCCCCCGGGCACCAGGCCGGCCGCGCCGGCGATCAGCATGGCGACCAGCACCGTCAGCATGGTGAGCAGGCTGCGCAGGGTGCTGCCCACATCGGCAAGGCGATGCTCGGTGATCCACAGCGCAACGGAGAATGCGGTAGCGGCGCCGAGGCCGAAGACCACACCGGCCAGCCACTCCTCGCCCAAGGCCTGGGGCGAAGCCACCAGGGTCGGCACATCGAGTACCACCACCAGCCCCGCCAGGATCACGGCCATGATCAACGCCGCACGCAGCGTGGGACGCGGCCCTCCCAGCGCCCAGGTCAGCAGTGCCAGCTGGATGGGGAAGGTGTTCATCAGGAGCAACGCCACCACGACCGGTATGCGAGCCACCGCCGAGTAGAGGCAAAGGCTCTGCACCGCTACCATCAGTCCCGCCAGCAGCTGCCATCGCCTTGTCCCCGCCGGCAATACCAGGCGCTTGCCTTGGGCCATGAACAAGGCGATGAGCACGGCCAGCGCGACGGCGGAGCGGACGAGTACGGCCAGCAGCAGTCCTGTACCCTCGTCGAAGGCAAGGCGAGCCGCCACATGGTTGCCGGCAAACAGCGTAGCGACACCGGCCAGAAGCAGGACGGCAACATGACGGGGCAGCAGATCGGGTACGGCCATCGCCGATGACGACATGGGCGGGTTTCCAGTACTTGAAGGGTCGTGGCCAGCATGCCAGCGTTTTCCACAGAAGCCCACACAGCCCTCCCTGGCCATACGCGATGAGCGCGACAAACGATAGGCTGCAAAGCAATGCGTGATAGACTAAGGTCTAGGGTCTATGCTGCGCCTATTTCATCCTGACGGGAGAGCCGATGGAGTCCTCGGTACTGGTCATCAATTGTGGTTCGTCCTCAATCAAGTACGCGCTGATACCCGCTGCAGCGGACGAGCCACGCCTCGCCGGCGCTGCGGAGCGCGTGGGCAGCAGCGACGCCTACCTGAAGGGTATCGACAGCCACGGCGAGCGTTTCGAGAAGGCACTCCCCAACGCCGATCATACCCAGGCGCTCGAAGCCATCCTGGAGCATCTCGAGGGTCGCCGGCCCGCTGCCATCGGCCATCGCATCGTCCACGGCGGCGAGCACTTCACCAAGGCCGCTCTGATCGATGACGCGGTAAAGGCCGCCATCGAGACCACCGCCGCCCTGGCCCCGCTGCACAACCCCGCCAACCTGGAAGGCGTGGCGGCCACAGGCAAGCTGTTTCCCGACCTACCCCAGGTGGCCGTGTTCGACACCGCCTTTCACCAGTCACTGCCACCCCGAGCCTTCCGCTACGCCCTGCCGGAGGCGCTGTATCGCGACCACGCTATCCGTCGCTACGGATTTCATGGCACCAGCCACGCCTACGTCAGTGAACGTGCCGATGCCTTGAGCGGCATCGAGGGTGGCTGGTTGACCGCGCACCTGGGAAATGGCTGCTCCACCTGCGCCGTCTGGGAGGGCCGCAGCCTCGACACCAGCATGGGCCTGACTCCGCTGGAAGGGCTGGTGATGGGCACCCGCAGCGGCGACGTGGACCCCGGCCTCCATGCCCACCTGTCACGCCAGCTCGGCTGGAGCCTGGAGCGCATCGATGACGTTCTCAACCGCGGCAGCGGCCTGCTGGGGCTCTCCGGGCTGACAAACGACATGCGCGAACTCGAAACCGCTGCACAGGCAGGGCACGAGAACGCCCGGCTCGCCATCGAGGTGTTCTGCTATCGCATTGCCAAGTCCCTTGCCGCACTCTCCTGCGCCCTGCCCCGCCTCGACGGCATCGTCTTCACCGGCGGTATTGGCGAGAACTCGCCGCTGGTTCGGGAGAAGGTCGTCGCCAACCTTCCCCACTTCGGCCTTGGCCTGGACCGTACCACCAACGCCGAGACGGTACTTGGACGGGAAGGCCGCATCGACGGTGGGCATCCAGCGGCACCGCGCCTATGGGTCATCCCCACCGATGAAGAGGGCCGCATCGCTGCAGAAACCCGCCAGCTACTGGAAGAGACCACCGCATGACACCACGCAATGCCCGCCCGCAGCCACAGGTCCTGCTGATGGTGCCGACCAGCGTGGGCGTAGGCCTCACATCGGCCAGCCTGGGCCTGATGCAGGCCCTCGATACCATCGGCCTCAAGGCCGGCTTCCTCAAACCGTTCCGCCAGGACGAACTCAACGGCCCCGGCCCCGACCGCTCCACTGCGCTGGTCAGCAGTACCCTGGGCCTCGACGCACCGCCCCCCATGGCCCAGGCCGAGATGGAGCGACTACTGCGTCAGGACCGGCTCGATGTGCTGATGGAGCAGGTGATCGAACTGCATGATCAGGCCATAGAGCGGCAGACAGGGACTCCTCCGGAGTTGATCGTGGTGGAAGGCGTGGTGCCGACGGCGCATGGCACCTACGCCACCCAGCTAAACACCCACCTGGCCCATGCCCTCAATGCCCGCATCATCCTGGTGGGCAGCGGTGACACGCTCGAACCCCAGGCCCTGGCCGAGCAACTGGACATGCACGCCCAGGCCTTCGGTGGCATCGGCTCCGCTCGAACCCTGGGCTGCATCCTCATGCGCATGCGAAACCTGCCGGGCAGCGACGTCCCGCCGGTGCTCGCCCCCGGCGGCGGCATGACGGTGGATGCCAGCCTGCTGGCGGAGCTGCGCCGCCATTCCCCCGCCCTGGCCACCGAGCGCTTCCATCTGAGCGGGGTGGTGCCCTATAACGCCGCCCTGATCGCCCCTCGCGTCATCGACGTGGCTCGTGCCTTGAAGGCCCGCTTTCTCAGCGAGGGCGATGCGGCCAATCGCCGGGTACTCTCCACCAGCCTCTGCGCCCGCAGCGCCGCCAATGCCCTCCACGCCTTCCGCCCCGGCAACCTGATCGTCACCTCGGGTGACCGTGACGACATCGTGCTGGCCTCGGCGCTGGCCACCATGAATGGCGTGCCCATGGCCGGCGTGCTGCTGACCAATGGCTATATGCCCAACGACAACATGATCGAGATGTGCCGTCCCGCCCTGAAGACCGGCATGCCGGTGCTGGCGGTAGACACCGACAGCTTCACCACGGCCAAGGACCTGGGTCGAATGGGCAACGACATCCCCATGGACGACCTGGAACGCGCCGAGCAGGTGACACGCTTCGTCGCCGAGCACATCGACCTGCAGTGGCTGAAGGATCACCTGAGCCGGGGCTATGCCAGCCGGCTGTCGCCCTCGGCCTTTCGCTACCAGCTGGTCAAGCTCGCCCAACAGGCGGACCGACGCATCGTCCTGCCCGAAGGCAGCGAACCGCGCACCGTGGAGGCCGCCGCCATCTGCCAGCAGCGTGGCATCGCGCGCTGTGTGCTGCTGGCACGTCGCGAAGAGGTCGAGGAGGTGGCGCGAAACCGCGGCATCGAGCTGCCGGAAGGGCTGGAGATCATCGACCCCGAGTCGATACGTTCCCGCTACGTAGCGCCCATGGTGGAGCGGCGCAGCGGCAAGGTGAACGAACTGACGGCCGTGGATCAACTGCAGGACAACGTGGTGCTGGGCACCATGATGCTGCAGCTCGACGAGGTCGATGGCCTCGTCTCGGGGGCGATCCATACCACCGCCAATACGGTGCGCCCGGCCTTCCAACTGATCAAGACCGCACCCGACTATCGCCAGGTATCGTCGATCTTCTTCATGCTGCTGCCGGAGCAGGTGGTGGTCTATGGCGACTGCGCGGTCAATCCCGACCCCGACGCCGAAGCGTTGGCCGAGATCGCCATCCAGAGTGCCCGCTCCGCCCAGGCCTTCGGCATCGAGCCCCGGGTCGCCATGATCAGCTACTCCACCGGCGAGTCGGGTAGCGGCGTCGACGTGGAGAAGGTGCGCCTGGCCACCCGCCTGGCACGGCAACAGGCCCCGGACCTGCTCATCGACGGGCCGCTGCAGTACGACGCCGCCGCCATCGAGAGCGTCGGCCGCCAGAAGGCACCCGACTCACCGGTGGCCGGACGCGCCACGGTGTTCGTCTTCCCCGACCTCAATACCGGCAACACCACCTACAAGGCGGTGCAGCGCAGCGCCCGGGTGGTCAGCGTCGGCCCCATGCTGCAGGGCCTCAACAAGCCGGTGAACGATCTCTCCCGCGGCGCCCTGGTGGACGACATCGTCT
>SKVX01000470.1 GCA_007129225.1 Halomonas sp. | reverse complement strand
TTGCTGCCGGCATAGCCGGAGGAGAGCGCCTCGGGAATCTTGCTCACATCGATGCCGAATCGGTTGCCAAGGTTGCAGGCTTCGGCGATCACGCAGTAATTCGACAGAACGAGTGCCTGATTGATCAACTTGGTGGCCTGGCCGGCACCGACCTCGCCCATGCGGGTGAATTGCCCCAGCGTTTCCATCAGAGGCCGGATGGTATCGATGGCGGACTGTTCGCCGCCGGCCATGATCGCCAGGCGCCCCTCGGCAGCGGCGCCGGGGCCGCCGGATACCGGTGCATCAATGAACTGCATGCCATTGCGCTGGGCGAGGGCCTTTGCCAGGTGCTCGGTGGTGCCGAGCTCGGTTGTGGAGTGGTCGATCACGACCTTCCCGCTGCCCGCCTTTACCTCGACGATGCCACCCTCTCCGAGGATGACTGCTTCAACTGCGGCGGTGGAGATCACGCACACCTGAATGATGTTGGCGCGCTCGGCGACCTCGGCCGGGGAGGCGGCGATCTCCACGCCCTTGGCCTTGGCGGCCTGGCAGCAGGTGTCATCGATATCGTAACCGACGACGTCATAGCCGCTGTCAAGCAGGCGCGTGGTGAAGCCTGCTCCCATCTTGCCAAGACCTACAAAACCGATGGTTGTCTTGTCAGACATGAATGCCTCCTTTCGATTGTCGTAAGCATTGCTTGTGCCCACATTCAGGCTTCGCTGGAGCGGTCGTCGTCATCGTCCGGGTTGGCGCCGAACAGGCCGGCCACCTCTTTGAGGACCACGACCGCGGACTGGAACATGATGAAGGCACCGCCCAGCACTATGGTCATGCGTGGCCAGTAGAGCGAGAAGGTGCGGCTGGTAACAAGTTCGTTACGCCCCAGTTCCACCAGGGCATGGCCCGACTGGTAGACCTTCAGGGCGAAATAGAAGATCAGCAGGTGGATGGCGATGACGAACAGACTTCTGAGCAACCTGGGCAGTGCATTGAGTAGCAGGTCGACCTGCAGATGAGAGCCGTGGCGTATACACACGGCCGCTCCCCACAGCGCCAGGATCGGCAGTTGATAGGCGGCCACCTCCTCGATCCAGGCGAACGGAGAGTGGATGACGTAGCGCAGCAGTACCTGGGCAAACATCAGCAGGAAGATGCTCGACATCACTACCACCAGGATGGCCTGGAGTGCCCTGTCGACCCAGTGGGCCAGCAGGTCGATGGCCTGGACGAAGCGCCTCAGCGCATGACTGACATTGCTGGCGGTCATATCACATGCCTCCGAAGCCAAGGGCGCGAGGCAGAGCCTCGCTGAGGGCCGGAATCGCCACGATCAGCGCGGTCAGCACGACCTTGACCAGAATGAAGGGCCAGGCATAGCGGCTGATTTCCGCCACCGACATCTTGCCCACCAGGGAGGCCGTGAGCAGGGTGCCGCCGAAGGGCGGCGTCAGGTGCCCGACCCCCAGGGCAGAGATGATGATCATCGCCGTCTGGACGTCGCTGAAGCCCAGCTCCATGGTGAAGATGGGGATGATGATCGGCCCTAGCAGCAGCAGGTTCGAGTTGCGATCGATGAACATGCCGGCGATCAGCAGTATCAGAATGATCAGCGCCACGATGCCGATGGGCGACTGGGTGATCTGCAGCAGGAATTCCACCACCTGAGTGGGGATGTTGCGCCGTACCACTACATAGGAAAACATCGCCGCCACGCCCACCAGGATGGTGATGGCGGCACTGGTGATGGCGGTCTGGCGAAGGATCGGAATCAGTTCACGCAGGCGAATGGTGCGATAGATCCCGACGGTGACCACCAGGCCATAGGCCACCGCCACCGAGGCGGCCTCGGTGGCGGTGAAGAAGCCACCCAGAATGCCGCCCACCACGATGATTGGCATGCCCAGAGGAATGGCGGCCTTGAAAAAGGTACGGGCCAACTCTCTCACACCCAGCCAGCCATGGGTGGGGATGCCGTAGCGCCATACCATGGCGTAGGTGACCAAGCCGAACAGCAGGGTCAGGGTCAGGGCGATGGTCAGCCCGGCGGCGAACAGGGCGCCGATGGAAACACTGAAGGCCGAGCCGTAGATGATGAGGACAATACTGGGTGGAAACAGCGGCGACAGGGTCGCCGATGCGGCGGTCAGTGCACCGGCAAAGCCGCGGGGATAGCCCTCTTTCTGCATGGCCGGGATCATGACGGGGCCCATGGCCGCAACATCGGCATAGGCCGACCCGGAAATACTGGAGAAGAACAGGCTGGAGGCAATATTGACCTGGGCAAGCCCCGCCTTGAAATGCCCGACCAGTGCTCGGGCCAGGTCCATCAGGCGGTCGGTCAATCCCCCGCGGGACATGATCTCCCCGGCCAACAGGAACAGCGGAATGGCCAGGAAGGTGAAGGAGGTCATTCCGTCGAACATCCTCAGGGTGAGAATGTTCATCGTCGCCTCGCGGCCGGTGTCCCAGTAGTGGATCAAGGATGCCCCGGCCATCGCCATGAAGACGGGCGCACCGATGATGATCAGCCCGACCAGGGCAATGAGCATATATAGCGCGATCACGGCAACTCCCAGCCGAGCCGAAGGATGGAGTCTCCCCTTCCCGCCGTGAGAGGCTCGCAGTGGGAAGGGGAGAACACGCGTGGGCGAAGGGTCAGTCGGAAGTGGTTCCCTTTAAACCCGCTATGCGCTGCTCGGTCCGCTCGAGGGCGGCTAGCGTCGCCTCGATGTACGACTCGGGCACCTCCTCCTCGATGAAGTCGCGGGCCGCCGGCACGGCGATCTCCTGCCACTGGCTCAGCTCATCAACGGTGGGCACGTAGATTTCCTTGCCTGCCTCGGCCATCAGTTCCAGGGCCTCGTTGTCATCCTGGAAGCTGATCGCATTGCTCGTGGTTGCGGCTATGATGGCGGCCTCGTCCACCGCCTGACGGTGTGCTTCAGGCAGGCTTTCATAGAAGTCGTTGTTGGATACCAGCCACAGATACTCGTACATGTGGCCGGTGAGGGAGACATAATCGGCGACTTCCATCAGGCCGGCATCCCAGGCGGAGGACAAGCCGCCCTCGAGGCCGTCGATAAGGCCACTCTGCAGTGCCGAATAGCGTTCCGGCGCGGAAACCGTGACGATCTGCGCAGCACCCAGCGCCTCGAATAGCTCCTGGTGCAGCGGTACGGCCTGGGTGCGCATCTTGATGGCGTGCTCCTGCATGTCAGCGGGAGTGCGAATCGGGCCGCGGGTGGTATAGAGGTGGCGGATCGAGTTCTCCATTAGTGACAGCAGGCGAATGGTGCCGCCGCTGGCATCGAGCAGCTCGTCGCGGGTCAGCTGCATGTACTCGGGGTCCTGGGGCAGTGCCCAGAACACGCTGCGCTCGGTGAACAGGAATGGCCAGCTGTGGACCTGAGCATGGGGAAAGATACTGGCGATACCGCCAGCGCCCGGGAGGTTGAACTCCAGCTCACCGAGGCGTAGCTGGTCGGTAATCTCCCGGTCGCCACCAAGCGCGCCATGGCGCACCAGGTTGATGGTCAGTTCGCCATCGGTGGCCGCCTCGACATGGTTCTTGAAGGCCTCGGCGGCTTGTACCCCGTAGTTCTGATGCGGGTGGGCCAGGGTCGCCTCGTAACTCTGGGCCAGGGCCAATGGGGCGAACAAGGCTGAGATCGAGAGGGTGCAGAGCAGCTTGCTGGCGTGCTTCTTCATGATTGTTCTCCGTTTGCTGTCGTTGATGCGCTGTTGTTCTTGTCGTGGTTCCTGTCGTAGCTCTTGTCAGGCACGCATGGTGCCCTTGTCGCGGCTCTCCCTGCCGGATGAAGCCGCGCCTTCCCGAGGGGGGCGCTGGCTCTTCCAGGTCGTGGCAATTACGTCCAACATGTCATTATGAACACATAATTCATTTTAAGGTGTAGAACATTTTGCCCGTTGGCTCAACCGTTTTCGAGTCGGTGACGGCCCATGCGACAGGCGATATCGAAGGCGTGCCGTATGGCCTGGACGTTGGCCTTGCCTTGGCCGGCGATATCGAAAGCCGTCCCATGGGCGGGAGTGGTGACGGGAATCGGCAGGCCGCCCTGTACGGTGACACCGCGCTCGAAGCCGAGCAGCTTCAGCGCGATCTGGCCCTGGTCGTGATACATGGTCACCACGCCATCGAACTCCCCGTCACGTGCGCGCCGGAATAGCGTGTCGGCGGGGAAGGGCCCCTGGGCGGGATAGCCGGCACCGACGCAGGCCTCGACGGCAGGGGCAATGATGTCGATCTCCTCGCGACCACAGGTGCCTCCCTCGCCGGCGTGGGGGTTGAGTGCCGCGACCGCGATCCTCGGGTGTTCCAGGCCGCTGGCGATCAGCGCCTCGTGGATCAGTCGCGTGGCGCTCATGATGCGTTCGTGGGTCACATGGCGGGCGGCCTCGGCAAGCGGGACATGGGACGAGATGCGCGATGTCCAGAGGTTGCCCAGCGTATTGAACTCGCAGACATCGGTGGTGACGCCCAGGTACTCGGCCAGGAAGTGCAGCTCGTCCTCATGCTTCAAGCCGCCCTGCTTCATGGCCAGCTTGTTGAGGGGCGCAAAGCAGATGGCGTCGATGTGACCGTCGTTCGCGGCATCCAGGCAGTGAGCCAGTACCTTCAGCACCGAGGCGCCGCAAACCGGCGAGACCTGGCCATACTCCGCTTGGTCGCGATCCAGCGTATGCAGGGGGAACAGGGCGGGCCCGGAAAGCTCGCGGGCCTGTGCCATATCGTCGATCTCGGGAAGATCGAGATGGGTGCCGGCGATGCGCTGGCCTTCCTGCCACAGCCAGGGGTCGCCGACCACGACGATCGCGGCCTGATCCGCCGTTCCTCGTTCGGCGAGCAGCCGGGCGACCAGCTCAGGGCCGATGCCGGCGGGGTCGCCCAGGGTCAAGGCGATGCAGGGGCGGGGTGTAGTCATGTTCCTCTCCTTCCAGGGCTTTTCGGGAGTCGGCTCAGGTTTCTTGCCAGGCGGCGCCGCCGGGATAGGCGTGCCGTGCCAGCGAGTCGGGGTGCATGGTGATGCTGTAGCCCGGGGCCGTGGGAACCTGATAGCGACCGTTGCGGACCACCACGGGGTCAATGAAATGCTCGTGGAGGTGGTCGACGTATTCGAGAATGCGCCCCTCCAGCGATCCGGAAACGGCGATGTAGTCGAAGATCGAGACATGCTGCACGTATTCGCAGAGACCCACCCCGCCGGCATGGGGGCAGACCGGCACGCCGTATTTGGCCGCCATCAGCAGCACCACGATGACCTCGTTGAGGCCGCCGAGGCGGGCGGCATCCACCTGGCAATAGTCGATGGCGCCGGCCTGGAGCATCTGCTTGAACATCACCCGGTTGTGGCAATGTTCGCCGGTGGCCACGCCGATCGGCGCCAGGCGCCGGCGAATCTCGGCATGACCGAGGATGTCGTCGGGGCTGGTCGGCTCCTCGATCCACAGCGGGTCGAACTCGGCAAGCACGCGCATGTTGGCGATCGCCTCGTCCACGTCCCAGACCTGGTTGGCGTCCATCATCAGCGGACGCTCCCAGCCGATCTCCTCGCGCAGGATCTGGGCGCGGCGCCGATCCTCCTCGAGGTTGCCGCCCACCTTCTGCTTGAAGTGCGTCCAGCCTTCGGCCAGGGCCTCGCGGGCCAGCTTGCGAACCTTGTCGTCCGGGTAGCCAAGCCAGCCGGCCGAAGTGGTGTAGCCCGGATAGCCGTGCTCGCGCATCTCCTGCTCCCGACGGGCCTTGCCCGCCGCGTTGCGCTTGAGCATGGCCAGCGCTTCCTGTGGGGTCAGCGCATCGCTGACGAAACGGAAGTCGAGGCTGTTCACCAAGGCTTCCGGGCTCATGTCTGCCAACAGCTTCCAGACCGGCTTCTGCTCCGATTTTGCCCACAGGTCCCAGATGGCGTTGACGATGGCAGCGGTGGCGAGATGAATGGCTCCCTTGTCGGGTCCGATCCAGCGCAGCTGGCTGTCGCTGCTGGTCA
>SKVX01000415.1 GCA_007129225.1 Halomonas sp. | reverse complement strand
GCTACACGCCGCTGATCGCCTCGCGCATCCGCTCGGGCCTGCCCATCGTCGGCCTGGCCCACAGCCCGGTGGCGCAGCGGCGCATGGCGCTCTACCGCGGCGTGGTTTCGCTGCCCTTCGACACCAGTGATATGGCGGCTACCGGTGTCAACGGCGCAGCGCTGGCGCTGCTGGTCGAGCAGGGAATTGCCAAACCGGGGGAACATGTCATTCTGACCCGGGGCGATCACATGAACGCCCATGGCGGCACCAACACCCTGAAGATACTCGAGGTTGGAACACCATGACCGACCCGCGTCCGCGGCGCACCGTGCAGCGCACCCTTCCGGCTCGCAAGCGCATCGCCCTGATCGCCCACGATGGCAAGAAAGAGGAACTGCTGGCGTGGGCCACCCACTGGCAGCAGACCCTGGCCGACCATGAGCTGGTCGGCACCGGCACCACCGCCGGCCGCATCTCCGCGCAGTTGGGCCTGACGGTGGAAGGCCTGATGAGCGGCCCGCTGGGCGGCGACCAGCAGATCGGCGCCCGCATCACCGAACAGCGCCTCGACCTGCTGATTTTCTTCTGGGACCCCTTCGCCCCCCAGCCCCACGACCCGGACGTCAAGGCGCTGCTGCGGCTCGCCGCCCTGTGGAACATTCCCGTGGCCTGCAACGCCGCCAGCGCGGACTTCCTGGTCAGCTCTCCCTGGCTGTCACAGCCCTACGAGATGACCATTCCCGATGCCCAGGCATGGGTGACATCACGCAATTCAGAGGGCTGACAGGCTGCCCGCGCCACCTCGCCCCGACCATCGCGCCTGAGGAAACCGCATGTTCCAACTGACCCGCAGCGTCACCTGGCAGGCCCTGAAGCAATTGCAGCAGGAAACCGCCAGCGACCGGATCAAGGATTACTTCACCGCTGACCCCCAGCGCTTCGAGAAGATGAGCCTGCGCGTCGGCGGCCTCTTTCTCGACTACTCCAAGCACCACATCTCCGACGCGGTGCTCGACACCCTGCTCGACCTGGCCGACCACTCCGCGCTGGTGCAGCGCCGCGCCCAGATGTTCTCCGGCGACATCATCAATGTCACCGAGGATCGTCCGGTACTGCACGCCGCCCTTCGCAACCTGGGCGACAGCCCGGTGATGGTCGACGGCAAGGATGTGATGCCGGAGATCCGCCGCTCCTGGGAGCAACTGCGCCAGTTCGCCGACGCCGTCCGCAGCGGCGATTGGAAGGGCTTCAGCGGCAAGCGCATCAAGGATGTGGTCAATATCGGCATCGGGGGCTCGGACCTGGGGCCCAACATGGCGTGCCGGGCATTGCTCAAGCATCGCCACCCGGAGCTCGGCTTCCACTTCGTCTCCAATGTGGACGGCGCCCATATCCAGAAGGTGCTGGCTCGCCTGGATCCGGCTTCCACGCTGTTCATCGTCTCGACCAAGACCTTTTCCACCCAGGAGACGCTGCTCAACGCCAAGACGGCACGGCGGTGGTTCGTGGAGCAGGCCGGCGAAGATGCCGATGTGGGGGCGCACTTCGTCGCCGCCTCCACGAACAAGAAGGCCGCCATGGCATTCGGCGTGCGTGAGGAGAATGTCTTCGAATTCTGGGCCTGGGTGGGTGGACGCTACTCCATGTGGTCCTCCATCGGCCTGCCGATCGCCCTTTCGGTGGGCTTCGACGGTTTCATGGAAATGCTCCAAGGCGCCTACGAAATGGACCAGCATTTCCTCTCCGCCCCCTTCGACCGAAACATGCCCGTGCTGATGGCGCTGGTCGGCATCTGGAACCTCAACTTCAAAGGGGCCGAGACCCAGGCCATCGTGCCCTATGACCAGGCGCTGCATCAGCTGCCCGCCTTCCTGCAGCAGTTGGACATGGAGTCCAACGGCAAGTCGGTGGATATCTTCGGCCATCCGGTGGACTACAAGACCGGCCCCATCGTCTGGGGACAGACCGGCTCCAACGGCCAGCACGCCTTCTTCCAGCTGCTGCACCAGGGTACCCGCTACGTGCCCATCGACTTCATCGCCTCGCTCAAGCCGGAACCGGGCGTGGAGGAGCACCACTTCGCCCTGCTCACCAACATGCTGGCCCAGGCCAATGCCTTCATGGAGGGGAGCCAGACCGGCGGTCGCCTCGACCCCTACAGCTGTCCCGGCAACCGCCCCTCCAGCGTGCTGCTGCTCGATGAGCTCACGCCAAAGAACCTGGGTGCGCTGATCGCGCTCTACGAGCACAAGGTCTTCGTCCAGGGAGTGATCTGGAACATCAACTCCTTCGACCAGTGGGGGGTGGAGCTGGGCAAGCGTATCGCGGGGGAGATCAGCGACCGCCTGGATACCCAGACCCAGGACTTCGACGCCTCGACCCAGGGGCTGCTGGCCCTGGTGCGCGAACACTTCCCCACCTCGCCATCGACCGCCCAGGCACCTGCAAAAAGCGAGAGAAAGGCACGCAAGAAGGAGAGCTGAGTCATCCTATGATGACTTGGCACCAAGCGTCGCCAGCCGGGTTCTGATCATGCTGTCGCCCAGCCAGGCGGCGGCAAGCCATAGTGGCACGCTGGCCAGCCCATAGAGCAGCGCCAGCCAGGGCAGGCCGCTTTCGACCAGATAGATCGTCTCGAGGCTGAACAGCGAAAAGGTCGTGAAGCCGCCACAGAATCCGGCCACCAGGAAGGGCTGCCAGCGTGCCACGCGCCCTCCCTGGCGGCAGGCCGCATAGGCAGAGAAGGCGGCGATCAGCCAGGAGCCCAGCAGGTTCACCACCAGGGTACCCCAGGGGAAGGCCGGCCCCAGCGCCGCCATTGAGGCAACCGACACCAGGTAGCGCAGGAGACTGCCCAGGGCGCTGCCCAACCCCACCGCCGCATAGTCGCGCCAGCCGCTCATGGCGCCCCCCCCGCCAGCCACCAGCCCAGCCAGGCCAGGGCCAGCCCCGCCAGGCAGGTGGTGCCGATATTGATCAGCGCCGCCGGGGGCCGGCCGCTTTGCCACAACGCCAGTGTCTGCAGGCTGAGGGATGAGACCGTGGTATAGCCACCCAGCAGGCCGATTATCAGGCCGAGCCAGGCCGAGGAGAGGTCGAGACTCTGAGGCACACCCAGGCGGCCGGCGATCCAGCCGGCCAGCAACGCCCCACTCAGGTTGACCGCCAGCGTCCCCCAGGGAAAACCGGTGCCCAACCAACGAGCCAGCATCCGGGAAGCCGCCAGGCGGGCCATGCCCCCCGCAGCCCCGCCTACTCCCACCAGAACTACCGCGGCCCATCCGAGTCCCATGCTGCTTCCCCAACGGCAGAGTATTGCCGACCGATGCTAGCGAAGTCATTACGAACACACAAAGAAAAGCCACCCGCGGAGCGAGTGGCAAGAGGATCGAGCTTGGTGCGGGGATTCATGCCAAGGGGATAGGCACAGGGACAATATGACACAACATGTGTAGAATGTACAATTACTGTATCGATAAATCCACCAAATCCACCGCCGTTCGTCCCATGGTGGCAAAATCCGTATCATGAGCCGCACGGGGGCAAGACGAACCCCTGCCTACACGCCCGAGATGGAGGTCACCGCGTGATACCGACACGTTTCATCCCCTGGCTGCTTGGCTGGTTGCTGCTGGCCTGCCTGGCCGCGACACCTGCCCTGGCCCAGCCGCTCGAAGCCCCCAATGGCCCTGCCTACTCGACGCTGGCCGACCTGCTCGAGGATGAGTCATCCCGCCAGCAGCTCATCGACCACCTGCGCCGCCAGTCGATCGATGAGGGCGCCCTGTCTAGCGCCGAAGCCGTCCACGAGGGCCGGCAGCCGGAACAGGTATCGGCACCAAGGCAGCTGGCGGAGATGACCAGCCGCGTTGTCAGTGACATCGGCGGGGAGTTGCGCAATCTGGTGGGCATCGTGACCGGCCTGTTTACCGGCGAGACCACCGCCACCGCCTTCGATACGGCGGCCTTCACCTCGGCAGCGATCAACCTGGGCCTGGTGATACTGGCCACCTTCCTCCTCTTCGTCACCTTCCGTCACTTCGCCAGGCCATTATTCACCCGTATCAGCGGCTGGTCGCTTCAGGCCAGCAGCCTCACGCCGGTCGTGCGCCTGGTGCTCTGTGTGGCCCTGGCCGCTCTGGTGGATGTGCTGATCGTGGTGCTGGCCTACATGGGCGGGAATCTCATCGCCACCTTCGCCATCGGCGAGGCCGGCGAGCTCTCCACCCGTGCCTCATTGTTCCTCAACGCCTTCCTGGTCATCGAGCTGCTCAAGGCCGCCGTGCGGATGCTGTTCTCGTCACGCTACGAGGGGCTGCGCCTGCTGCCCATCACAGCCGGCGAAGCCTCCTACTGGAACCGCTGGATCGCCCGCCTCATCGGGCTGGTGGGCTATGGCCTGATGGTGGTGGTGCCGCTGGCCAACTTCTACCTGACCCCGACCCTGGGCCAGGGCATCGGCGCACTGGTCATCTTCGGTGCCTTCATCTATGCCGTGGCGGTGGTGCTCAAGAACCGGCTCCGGATTCGCAATAACATCGACGAGCTGGCGGGGCGCAGCGACCTGACGGCAACCCGGGTCTCCCTGACGTTATTCGCCCGCACCTGGCACCTGTTCGCCCTGGCCTACTTCCTGATGGTGCTGGTGCTCACCCTCACCCGGCCGGCGAATGCGCTGCCCTTCGTGCTCTTGGCCACGCTCAAGACACTGGCCATCGTGGTGGTCGGCATGCTCCTGTCGAGCCTGCTGACCCAGACCATCGGGCGTCGCATTCGCCTCTCCGACGACCTGCGCCGCAAGCTGCCTTTGCTGGAGCCACGTCTCAACAGCTATGTGCCCAACGCACTGCGCGTCATTCGCACCATCATCCTGATCATGGTGGTCCTGCTCGTGCTCAACGCCTGGGGCGCCTTCGATCTCATGGCCTGGTATGCCTCAGAGCCGGGGCGCGGCCTGGTGGGCACGCTGGCGAGCGTGGCGACGATCCTGGTCGTCGCCATTGGCGCCTGGCTTGGCCTGGCCAGCCTGATCGAACACAAGCTGAACCCGGAGACCGGCGGCGGCGAGCCCACCGCGCGTGCCAAGACCCTGCTCTCGCTGTTCCGCAATGCCCTGGCCATCGCCCTGATCACCATGACGATGATGATCGTGCTGGCCGAAATCGGCATCAATATCGGGCCGCTGATCGCCGGTGCCGGTGTCCTGGGCCTGGCCATCGGCTTCGGTGCCCAGAAGCTGGTGCAGGACATCATCACCGGGATCTTCATCCAGGTGGAAAACGCCATGAACACCGGCGACGTGGTCACGGTGGGCGGTATCACCGGCACCGCCGAGCGCCTCAGCATTCGCTCGGTGGGGATCCGCGACCTTTCGGGCACCTACCATATCGTGCCCTTCTCCAGCGTCGACACCGTCTCCAACTACATGCGCGAGTTCGGCTACCATGTGGGCGAGTACGGCATCGCCTATCGCGAGAGCATCGACGACGCCATCGTGGCCCTGCGCGAGGCCTTCGATGAACTGGCGGCAGACGAGGCCCACAAGATGAACATCCTGGCGCCGCTGGAAGTGGCCGGAGTGACCGGCCTCGGCGACAGTTCGGTGAATATCCGAGTGCGAATCAAGACCACCCCGGGCACCCAGTGGAGTACCGGTCGTGCCTTCAACCGGCTGGTCAAGCTCCACTTCGATACCAAGGGCATCGAGATCCCCTTCCCCCACACCACGCTCTACTTCGGCGTGGGCAAGGAGGGCGAGGCGCCGCCGGCCAACCTGCGCGTCATGCAGCAGCCCTTCGATATCAACGGGCGCCCGGGCGGGCAGCCAAGTTCCGGCGAAAGCAGTCGCTCCGGGGAGGAGGACCCCCGCTCCAAACCCAACCCGACCTTCAAGGGCGACTACGAAGAGAGGGACTGATAGCGTCCGCCAACGCAACGCGGGGGCTGCCATTGGCAGCCCCCGCGGCGTTACGGGCACGTATTACAACGCTACGCTTTCTTCTTGCCTCCCTTGCCG
>SKVX01000027.1 GCA_007129225.1 Halomonas sp. | reverse complement strand
GCCTTGACCAGCGACACCACCTGCTCCTCGCTCTGCACGCGATTGACGGCTTGCTGGACATCCGCATCGAAGTCTTGAACGCCGAAGCTGAGACGGTTGAAGCCCAGGTCATGGAGTTCATGGATCTGATCGGGGGTCACCGTCCGCGGATCCACCTCCAGGGAAAACTCGCGCTCTTCCACCGGCGCGAAGTGGAAAGCCTCGTCCAGTGCCGCCATGAGCTCCCCCAGCTGGGCATTGCTCAGGTAGGTGGGCGTACCGCCGCCAAGATGCAGCTGGGTCATGCGCCGTGTCTCGTCGAACAGCGCCCCCTGGACCTCGACCTCACGCTGAAGCCAGGCCAGGTATTCCGCTGCCCGGTCGGTATTGTGGGTGATGATCTTGTTGCAGGCGCAGTAGTAGCAGAGGCTCTTGCAGAAGGGGATATGTACATAGACCGACAGCGGCTTGGGGGCGGCGACCCGGTTGCTGCGCTCGGCGGCGGCGCGATAATCATCTTCGGCGAAGGCCGCATGGAACTGGGGCGCCGTGGGATAGGAGGTATAACGCGGCCCCGGACGGTCGTACTTCTCCACCAGGGGGCGATTGAACAGCAGATCGTCTTGCATGATCGAAAACAGCCTCTTGATAAGGGGGCATGGCCATTGCCTATGCCGCCAGTATGACATCGGCGAAACGTGTCGTCTGCGTACGCCCGCCCGACTCTTGTCCGTGATCAATTACCGGGACGCGTTTGTACTGGCCGACCGGTGGGGAGCCGCGCCATCCAGTAGCGCAGCCGCCAAGCCACCAGCAGCCATGCCAGGCTCCAGAGCAGTGCCGACCCCCATAGGATGACCAGCCAGGCACTACCGGCCTCCAGCGCCCAGAGCCGCAGAATGGCGGCGGTGGAAAACAGCCCGGCCAACGGCACCAGCGCCCACTCGGACTCGGGGCGCTGCCTGGCGCGCAGTATCACGTGGCGCAGCATGATGACGCTGGAGAGCGTACCCAGGGCGCCAATGGTAAATATGTGCAGCGCCGTACTCGCATGCACCGGCACCCACCAGGTGCGAGCCAGCATCAGCAGCCCGATGCCGAGCCAGGTATAGCCCAGCATCAACACCAGCAAGTCGGGGCGATCGCGGCAGCGGCCAGGCCCCCAGCGCATTACACGCCACAGCACCAGCAGCCCGGCCGCCAGTACCAGTCCCGCCGCCAGCGGTCGCAGGGTCGCCCACAGCATCATGAAGGGCGCGAGCCCCAGCAGAATAATCAGTGCCGACTCGATCTGCGGTTGCACGCCGGCGCCCGCCATGCGATAGCGGCTCATCAGGTAACCATTGACGGCAGGCGATATGATCCGTCCACCCATGAATGTCATCAGCAATACTAGCCATAGCACGCTCTGGTGCATCAGAGGTGCCGTGGTCGGCATGTCATCCAGGTAGCGCCAGGTCAGGGTCACCACCGCCAGCAGGCAGATCAGTCCCAGCAGCGGGGAGAGGATGCGGTTGCGCCACTTCTTTGCGGCGAGAAACCGGGGCACCAGCAAGCCGGCCAGCCACAGGGCAAAGAGCGCATCGGCCAGGGTAGCCAGCGCGCCTCCCGGCCAATCGAGGATGCCCAGCCGCCCTATCAACCACAGGCCCACCAGCCCACCCTGCAGTCGCCGCGACAGCGGCCCAAGCAGATAGCCGGCGATGACGGCCAGGGCGAAGCCGAACAGCAACTCACGAGCATGGGCGGCCGGCGACGCCAGCTGCGACAAGATGTCCCACCCATGGTAGAGGGCGAGCAGCGACAGCGGCACCACAAGTGCTGCGTGCAGTGCCGCCAAGGGAAAGAACCAGCGCCAGGCAGGCTGTCGCAGCACTGTCGAGACGGGCTTTTGCCCTGCCTCTGGCGCGAAGGATTTTGCATTGCCATTAAACATGCATATAAAATACTCCTTAGTTCACCCACTGCCAATCCGCGAGGTCGACATGACCACCATGGTTTCGCGTTTTGCCTGGCGCGCCCTGGCCTATGGCTGCATCGGCCTGGGGACTGCGGGTATCGTGGTGCCGCTGCTGCCCACCACGCCATTCCTGCTGGTGGCCGCCTGGGCAGCACCCAAGGGGTCGCCGCGCCTGGCGCGCTGGCTGTGGCAGCACCCCCGGATCGGCCCCACCCTGGAAGCCTGGCAGGCACATCGTGCCATTCCGCGCAGGGCGAAGCGGCTGGCGGTGGTGCTGTTGGCATTCAGCTGGCTGGTGCTGTGGCTGGGAAGCGCACCGCCCGTGGTCCTGGCGCTGACGGCGCTGATGTTCTGCTGTGTGGCCACCTTCGTGCTGACGCGACCCGATGCCGCACCCTCCCGCCCCACAGGGTTACCCGCACTTAATACCAGAGTACGATGACGATAACGCCTTAGATTTGACTCTTATCAAGCCTCTGACAACGGAATAATCCATGCACCTGACCCGGTATACCGATTACGCGTTGCGTGTCCTCATCTACCTCGCTGTCAAGGGCGAGGAGCGTGCCACCATTCATGAAATTGCAGAAAGCTTCGGCGTGTCGCGCAACCACCTGATGAAAGTGGTACATGATCTCAGCCACCGCGGCTACATCATTACCATACGCGGCAAGAACGGGGGTATGCTGCTGAACCGCGCCCCCGAAACCATCTCGCTGGGCGGCCTGATTCGCGATACCGAGCATGAGCTTGGCCTGGTGGAATGCTTCCGAGATTCGAATGAGTGCGTCATCACGCCGGCCTGTCGGCTCAAGCCGATCCTCAACGAGGCAATGGCGGCTTTCATGGCCGTGCTGGATAGCTATACCCTGGCCGACATATTGGGCCGACGCCAGCCACAGCTGGCCAAATTGATGCAGATTCCGTCAACACCACAATAGCTTTGCCGATGCTTGCTTTTGCCAAGCATTGGTGGCATTAGCATGGAAGGCAGTCAGGAGATGGGCCTGGCCCAAGTAACGACTGGCTTCACTCTCAACCCGCACCAAACGTGACCTCGCTATACCAGGAGAACCCATGAAAAAAATGACTGCCGCCCTGTTGGCCGGCGCTGCCGCCCTCGCCTTCACTGCCACAGCCCAGGCCGAGCCCGATGGCGAAGCCATCTACAACCAGGCCTGCATGGCCTGCCACATGACCGGCGCTGCCGGTGCACCGATCAAGGGTGACGAAGCCGCCTGGGCGCCGCGCCTGGAGAAGGGCATGGACACCATGTATGAACACTCTATCGAGGGCTTCCAGGCCATGCCGGCGCGCGGCGGCCATCCTGGCCTGAGTGACGAGGAGGTCAAGGCCGCCGTCGACTTCATGCTCGAGCCGGTACTGTAACCCCATAAAACA
This sequence comes from Halomonas sp., assembly GCA_007129225.1. Taxonomy (GTDB): domain Bacteria; phylum Pseudomonadota; class Gammaproteobacteria; order Pseudomonadales; family Halomonadaceae; genus Halomonas. The sequence goes on along the minus strand of SKVX01000027.1, from coordinate 2,695 downwards.
GCTACAGCCCCACAAGATAGCCCCCGGCCAGGAGACCTGGCCGGGGGCTATCTTGTGGGGCGCGCACTACATGGTGCGCTGGATGTGAGCCCTTGCCAGTGCGTTGATCACCGCCACATCGACTTCCTCGTAGTCCAGCAGGCGTCCTTCATGCTCATCGATGAAAGCGCGAGCATCGGCTTCACTGCCGAATGAGGCCAGGGTCGGCCCCATACCACCCATCAGCGGCTGCTCCGTCACATAAAAGGCCACGTCCGCCTCGATATAGGACTCGTCTGACGGGTTATCCCAGTCGGTGACCCCCATATCATGGACAAAGGCCTGTCGTAGCTGAGGCACCGAGTCGGGCTGGAGCAACCAGACGAACATATCCGATGTGGAACAGAACTTGAGCACACGGCCATCGCGCAGGCAGGCCTGGCCCTTGGGGCCAGGATACTCCGCGATATACATGCCACAGACGGCACATTCGTCGCCTGACTCGATGGGCAGCGGCTGGCAGGTGACCTGCTGTTCCTCCTCACCGCTGCAACCTGCCAGCCCTGCCAGCGAGACCCCACCCAGCACGATGATGAACTTCCTACGTGACAACATGGCTTCACTCTCTATGGCCGGATTAATGAAAAGCCGAATGACGGCTCATGCCTCACGGCGCCGGAAGATCAGCAATGCCAGTGCCAATGGGGCAGCCACCCAGGCCAGCATGGCGCTCAATAGCAAGGCCGGATGAAAGGCAGCATCCGCTCCGATGGAGGCCAGCCCCGCCTGAGTACGCGCTGCCTCGAAGAAGGTCAGGTTGACGATACGGAAGATGTCCGTCGGATTGAGCAGAAGCAGGTAGTGGAAGAGACCTTCGCTGACCTGCCCACCCGTGCCTACCAGCAATCCCAGCAAAGCCAGATCGAAGACAATCACGAACAGGAACCAGACCACCAGGGCGATACCCGCCGCCCGGGACTTCTCGGCCACGCTCACGCTGATCAGGTAGGCAAAGCCGATGAAGGCCCAGCCCAACAGCATTGCCGAAAGGATGAACAGCGCCAGGGCAGCCACCAGCTCGCCAAGGTTCTCCACGCTGCCGAACCCGGCGATGATCCCCCCCGCCACGCCGAAACCGACCAGAGTGGAAACGCCGAGAATGGCGGCATGGCCCAGGAACTTGCCGGCCAGGATCTCGATCCGGCTGATGGGGTAGGTCAGCAGCAGCAGCAGGGTGCCCTGCTCGTCTTCGCCGACGATGCTGTCATAGGCCAGCATCAGTGCAATCAAGGGAATCAGGAAGACCGCCAGGCTCGACAGGCTGACGATGGTGGTCGAGACGCGAGTGAAGCCTACCTGACCCGAAGCCGCCGCTCCGAAATAGGCCAGGCCGATAGCCAACAGACCAAACACCAGTGTGATGGCCAGTACCCAGCGGTTACGCAGGCCATCCCGGAACTCCTTGCCGGCCACGATGAAGAGATTTCTCATGCGGTGACGCCCTCCTGTCCCGTGTTGGCTGACATCTTGACGCTTTCTGTCGTCGACACCTCTCGGACAGTTTCATCGAAGTGTGCGTAGAGCGACTCCAGCGTCGGCGGCTCCAGGTCGATATCCAGTATCTTGTCATCGGCCATCAGATTACGCAGGACCTCAACCTTGGCTCGAGTCGGCACGGCCAGCTCAAGCCGGTCAACGCCACCCTGTCTAATCTGAACACCGAATGGATGCAGCCGCTCGGCAAGTATTTCCGGTATATGTGCCGTCCTGAGGCGAACGATCAGCGGAAGATTGGCGACTTCGCGCAACTCCTCAATGCTGCCCGAGGCCAACATGCGACCCTGCCCGAGTATCGCCGCGCGGTCGATGTGGCGCTCGACGCCGGGCAATACGTGGGAACAGAGGATAACGCTGACCCCCTTGTCGCGCAGCTCGTCGACCATGGCATAGAAATCCCGGGTCGCCATGGGGTCGAGGCCAACGGTGGGCTCGTCGAGCAGCATCAAGCGTGGCTCGCCTATCAAGGCCTGCGCAAGCCCCAGACGCTGACGCATGCCCTTGGAATAGGTCTTTACACGACGATGCATGGCATGAGATAGCCCGACCCGCTCGAGCAACGATTCGACTATTCCATGATTCACCCGCTTGAGGCGGGCAAAGTAGCTGAGTACTTCAAACCCGCTGAGCTGCTCATAGAACTGCACATTTTCAGGAAGATAACCAAGTTGCAGCCTCAGGTCATTGGCTTGCGTGCCACTCGGATCATGGCCAAAGACCCGCAGTTGGCCACTGCTGGGGCGGATCAAACCCAGAATCAGTTTCATTGATGTCGACTTGCCGGCGCCATTGTGGCCCATCAGGCCCAGCACTTCGCCTTCACCCAGGGAGAGACTGACGTCATTGAGGGCCGCCAGCTTGCCGAAACGCTTGCTGACACCAGTCATCTCGATTACGGATTGAGTCATTGCAGTGCCTCCGCCATCCAGTCAGGTAGCGTCATCAGGGGGTGACTGTCGCGCACGCCAGGCGGACGCAGGATCGGAAACTCGCGTTGCACCCAGCGCAAGACTTGAACCGCTGGGCTGTTCATCAGGATCTTGGCCATCGGATAGGTCCAGATCAGCCGGTCCACCGAATCGTTGGGCTCATAAGGGATATCGCCGATACCGTCACTATTGAGGTCCCAGCCCAGGTAGTCACTCCAGTAATTGCCGCG
>SKVX01000349.1 GCA_007129225.1 Halomonas sp. | reverse complement strand
GATGACGGCAGCAGCCATTACCTTCAGTTTCATGTTTCTCTCTCCACTATTTCGCAGCGCTGGCATCCAGCTTGGAATCTCGATCACATTCGCGATGACCGATGGCTGCGACTATAGGGAGAGCGGATGACACTTCGGTGACAAAAGCCGGGGGTTTGATGAACCTTATGTGACAGCCCTGTGTGACGGCAAGCGCTCGTGAGTGCCCGTGAAGTGCTGTGCGGCTTGCCGGGAGCGCGATAGAATCCGGCTGGATTCGTCCCGCATTCCACAGGCATAGGCCACACAGGCGCAGAAGGTTGCAGGGAGAAGCCGGTTCCCGGCATTCAGGAATGAGGAGTTTGGCTTGGGGGGTTCCGGCAATGGGACGTCGATCAAGAGAGGAGGGGGGGATTTTGGCAAAACGTACGCCTATCGCCGGCCTGGGGCTGATGGTCATCCTGCTGACTGCCGGCTGCGCCGGGCGTGCCCAACCGCCACCGGCGGATGAGTCGGCGCCACCGCAGGCGGAGGCACCGCAGGCGGAGGCACCGCAGGCGGAGGCACCGCCGCCGTCCTCCCAAGCGGAAACCCCGCCAAGCGGCACGGCTCGAGAAGATCGCTACTGGCTGCCGGCCCTGTTTGCCACCGAGCAGGATGAGGCGCATTACTACGTCAGCCGGCTGGCGGATCGGCGCTTCATCGACACCTATGGGGGAGACGAGCACCCGCGGGTCTGGTATATCGCCGCGGAGCGGCTGGGACAGATAGGTGAGCCGGCGGTGCCGCTGTTGTTCGGCCTGGTCGACACTACCGATGCCTATGAGTTGATGCTGGTGCTCTACGCGCTGCAGCTGGCTACCCAGGATTCCGCGCTGATGGCGGAAACCGGCGGCGACTACATTCAGCTGGGTACGGTGCTGACGGAAGATACCAACCGCGAGAACCGCGAAATAGCGCTGGCATGGTGGCAGCGGCACAGCTGGCGCTGGGAGTAGGTGCTGCTGGTTCTTCGCTGAGCGGTCTGAGTGCCTCATCCCTTGTCGGGGCCATGGCAGGTGGCGGCAACAAGGTGCAGGGTCGGCAAGCACGCCAGCGAAGCAGTACCAATATGGCTGTGTGGGCTACGCTTGGGATAGCCTCTTGTGAGCGATGCCTTCATGCTGAATCGTCGTCCTTCATTCGCTTTGATGCACCCCCATAATGCGGGCATGGCGGCCATAGGGGCGGCGGCGGGGCTGTTCCGGCTATTGCTGCTGAGAGTAGTCGCTGCCTGGCTGGTCGCAACGCCAGCCGCGGCCCAGGATGACTGGCTGCGTGATAGCTGGGCGGAGGTGGTTGCCGCAACGCCTTTCGAGGAGCCCGTTCATGTGGCGTCCGATGAGCGAAGCCACTCCGTGAGTGGTAGCGTCCACGCCAGGGTCCACCACCCCTTCGAGGCACTTGCCGCTGAGCTTCGCTCGCCGGCGGCCTGGTGCGACATCCTGTTTTTGCACTTCAACGTCAAGGCTTGTTTATATGAGGAGGGAGCCGAGTCTCGCGATGCGGTGCTTGAATTGTATATGGGGCGGCAGGGCTACCAGCCGCTGGCGGATGCCGATCGCCTCGATCTTCAGCTGCGGATCACTGCGATAGAGCCGCGCTACCTGGATGTGAGCCTGGAGGGTGAACATGGCCCCTATGGCACCCGTGCCTTCCGGCTACGGCTGCGGGCGGTGCCCTATGACGACAACCAGAGCCTGATTCAACTGCGCTATTCTGTGGTCTTCGGTTTGGTGGCACGGATCGCCATACGTGGCTATTTCTCCTTCGGTGGCCGTGATCGCGTGGGCTTCACCATTGAGGGCCATGATGCGGATGGTGAGCTGCGCTATGTGGGCGGCGTCAGGGGCATGATCGAGCGCAATGCGATGTGGTTCTATTTGGCTCTGCAGGCCCACCTCGATACCCGAGCGCTATCCGAGGACGAACGGCTGCTCGCCCGCCTGCGACGCTGGTACGCGCTAACGGAGCGCTATCCCCGCCAGCTCCTCGAGCTGGATCAGCAGGTCTACCTCGAACTGAAGCAGCGCGAGTATGTCCGCCAGCAAGCCCTGGCCGCGCCATAAGCCGGACCCCTCTGCCAGGGCTTCAATTGGGCTCACTCATGCCCGGTCGAACAGCCTCGTTGTCTTGACGAGCCTCTGGCAGATGGCGTCCAGCTTCTTCTGATGGCTCTCGTCGCGCAGGCCACCGTCGTCGTCGAAGGCGTCACCTGCCTTGGTCACGGCGAGCTGGTCCGGCAGCACCGTTACGCCAACGTTGTTCAGGAGCTGGCGCATCAGCGCCAGGCTGCGCATGCCGCCCAGGCCACCGGGCGAGGCGGCGAGCAGCGCAGCAACCTTGCCCGCGAACAGCTTTAGGCCGCTCTCACCTTCGTGGGGACGGCTGATCCAGTCGATGGTGTTCTTCATCAGCGGGGTAATGAAGCCGTTGTATTCGGGGGAGGCGATCAGCAGGCCCCGATGCTCGGCCAGCAGCTTGCGCAGGGCCAACGCATTGTCTGGGAGGCCATGTTCGGCCTCCAGGTCGCCCTGGTAGAGCGGCATCGGATAGTTGCGCAGGTCGATGAAGGTGGCCTGGGCGCCCAGCGCGTCCAGGCGGCGGGCACCCAGGCGGGCCAGCCGCTTGTTGAAGGACGCTTCCCGGGTGCTTCCGGCGAACACCAGGATTCGAGCTGCGGTTGTTTGGTCTGACATGGTTCGTCTCCCTGAGCCGTTTGGCGGTCTCGATGAATCTGGCCGGACAGGTCGTTACCCTCTTCGCGCCGCCGGCCGGTCGCCGCGCAGAGTTGCCACTGTTTTGCTATGGTCACGTCGGGACGGATGTTTTTCCTTCTCATGGACTTGGAGTCAGCCTTCCATGGACAAGTATATGCAAGCTGCCCTGGACGAAGCCCGGCAAGGCTTGGCGGAGGGGGGCATCCCCATCGGCTCGGTGCTGGTCCATCGCGGACGGATCCTGGGCCGTGGCCATAACCGGCGGGTTCAGTCGGGCAGTACGGTGCTGCACGGAGAGATGGATGCACTGGAGAATGCGGGCCGCCAGCCGGCCTCTGTGTATCGGGATTGTGTGCTCTATACGACGCTGTCACCCTGCCCGATGTGCAGCGGAGCTATCCTGCTCTATGGCATTCCCAGTGTGGTCGTTGGCGAGAATCGGACCTTCATGGGCGAGGAGGCACTGCTGCGCTCTCGGGGCGTCGACGTCGAGGTGCTGCAGTCGAAGGACTGCATCGACATGATGACCGCTTTCATCGAGGCATCGCCCGAACTCTGGAACGAAGACATCGGGGAATAGCGCGCCATACCGGGAGGTGGGCTCATGACGGTGAGGTGATGTGCCTGGCTGTCATGAAACTGTCACATGTCCCGGTTACCGTGCGCGGACGGTAAAGTGGGTGTCACACACCCGTCATCCTGAACGTGTAACCTCTCAACGGCCTTTTCATGTCGAAACCAGAATCCTCTTCGCCCGACACGAACCGAGCGGCTCTCACCCGCGAGGATATTCGTGAGGTGCCGGCCTGGCTGCGCGGCATCTATGCCGGTCTCTGCCTCTACTTCTTCCTGGCGGCCCTTAACGTGCTCGGCTCGGGGCTGGGTACGTTCGGCCGGGCCAGCGATTTCCTGACCCAGCTCTTCGCCTACGGCGAGAATCCCTTTATCGCCCTGTTGGCCGGCGTGCTGGTCACCATGATCGTGCAGAGCTCGTCCTTCACCTCGGCGCTGATCGTGACGCTGGTCGCCAGCGGTGAGATGACCCTGGGCACGGCGGTGTTCGCCATCATGGGGGCCAACATCGGCACGGCGGTCACCGGGGTGATCGTGGCGCTGGCCAACGTGCGCATCAAGCGCAACTTCCGGCGCTCGTTCACGGCGGCATTGATGCATGACTTCTTCAATATCCTGACCGTGGCGATCGTCTTTCCCCTGGAGTTCATCAGCGGGCTCTTCCACGAAGCCGGCAGGGGGATCTTTACCCGGGTGGCCGGCTGGCTGGCCGACCTGATCGGCATGGAAGAGGTGGCTCGCCCCGACAGCCCGGTCAAGGTGATCACCGCGCCGGTGGTCGATGGTGCGAACGGTGTCGCCTCCTTGCTGACGACCACTCCGGCTGCCCAGGGGCTGCTGGTGGCCGGCCTCGGCATGCTGCTGATGTTCGCTGCGCTGATCTTCATGGTGCAGAACCTGCGCGGAGCCCTGCTGCGTCACATGGACGGCCTGTTCCGCACCTATTTCTTTCGCAGTGACGTACGGGCCTACGGCGTCGGCCTGGTCTCCACTGTACTGGTCCAGTCCAGCACCATCACCAGCAGCCTGATGGTGCCGCTTGCAGGCGCCGGGGTCGTTCGGCTGCGTCGCGTGCTGCCCTTCATGATGGGGGCCAACCTGGGCACCACGGTCACCAGCGTCCTGGCGGCCACGGCGAATCCCGTGGCCGCGGCGATGACCGTGGCCCTGTTCCATGTCATTTTCAATCTGACCGGCACCGCTGTCTGGTATCCGCTGCGTTACATCCCGCTACGGATCGCCACCTGGTATGGCCGGCTGGCGGCCCGACAGACCCGCTACGCCTTCGTCTTCCTGATCGGCGTATTCCTGGTGATACCGCTGCTGGGAATCGGCGCCATCGAACTGTTCACGAGCCTGCGCTGAGCGCGGCGACTCAGGAGATTTCTACCATGTTTCGACAGCTTTACAGCGCCCTGACCTCGGAAAACACGCTCAATCTGGCCTTCGAGGATCTGACCCAGATGCTCAAGCATGGCTCTTGGATGTTCGACCGCGCCAATGAGGTGCTGCACAGTCAGGCATCGGCCGATGAGGTGCGTCAGCCGCTCTATGACCGTGACCAGGCGATCAACGAGCTGGAGCGCTCGATTCGCCGCAAGGTGTTGCGTCACCTGACCGTCAATCCCGGGCATGATGTCGCCATTTGCCTGGCCTTGATGAGCGTGGCCAAGGATGCCGAACGCATCGGTGACTATTGCAAGAACGTCTTCGAGGTAGGCCATTTCTACAGCGAAGGTTTTCACGTGCCCAAGTATCAGGAGCCTCTCGACAACATGGCGCTCGAGATGGGCGATATGTTCGACAAGGTGATTAAGGCGACGCGGAATTCCGACGAAAACCAGGCCCGCCAGGCGCTGTCCAAAGCCGTGGAAGTGCGTCAACGCAGTGACCGCCTGATCGAGGAGCTGTTTCTCGACGAGCGCCAGATCGAGTTTCACGAAGCGGTGGCTTACTCACTTCTGGCCCGACATTACAAACGGGTGGCAGCACACCTGGCCAACATCGCCACGGCCGTGCTGGGGCGGTTGGAAGACCTGGACTTCTATTCCGAGGCCGACGACGACGGCTGATCGACCAGCGGACGGTTCACCCGGCCTCACGGCCTCAGGCATAGCGGCAGGCTGTCCCGCAGGGAGCGTGGCAGCATGCCCAGGTCATCGAAGGTGCCGACCGCATCGCTGGCGACATTGTCATGGGCCATCAGGGCAACCTGGTCGCGGGTCAGTGGGGGGGTGGGCAGGGGCGCGACCAATAGCGCCAGCAACTGCCACAGCGGGAAGGGAACCGGCAGCAGGGGGCGTTCCCGAGACAGCTCACGCATGACCAGCTCGATCACCTCCCGGTAGCAGATGATGTCGGGGCCGCCGAGCTCGAAGAGGCGGCGCTCGGGCGGGTCATTGCTAAGCAGCCGGCCGATGGCGCGGGCCACGTCCACCACATGGACCGGCTGCAGGCGCGTATTTCCCTTTCCGAACAGCGGGATGACCGGTAGACGCGTCAGGCCTGCCAGTGTCGACAGGAAGGCGTCATCCGGCCCGAACATGACGCTGGGGCGCAGGATGATTGCCTTGGGTAGTGCTGAAATCACGGCCGTCTCGCCACGGCCCCGGGCACTGACATAGGCGGAGCGAGACGCCGGGTCGGCCCCGATACCCGATAGCTGTATCAGTCGCTGGATGCCCGCCTCATGGGAGAGACGGGCCAGTTGCCCGGCGGCTTCCACATG
>SKVX01000255.1 GCA_007129225.1 Halomonas sp. | reverse complement strand
TTCCGTACACTTGTTTGATTGCTTTCATCGACGACTTTCCTGACAAACCAGCCGAGGCACGACCCATGGCGTTTGATTCGACTTCCACCTATGTGGCCACCGATGCCCTCAAGCAGGCGGTGAATGCCGCCGTGACCCTTCAGCGCCCGCTGCTGATCAAGGGCGAGCCGGGCACCGGCAAGACCCTGCTGGCCGAAGAGCTGGCGGCCTCGCTGGGCACCCGCCTGATCACCTGGCACATCAAGTCCAGCACCAAGGCGGCCCAGGGCCTGTATGAGTACGACGCGGTGAGCCGCCTTCGCGATTCGCAGCTCGGCGTCGAAGGCGTGGAGAACGTCGCCAACTACATCAAGCCCGGCAAGCTGTGGGAAGCCTTCACCGCCGACGAGCGGGTGGTGCTGCTGATCGACGAGATCGACAAGGCCGACATCGAGTTCCCCAACGACCTGCTCCAGGAGCTGGATCGCATGGAATTCCATGTCTACGAGACCGGCGAGACTGTCGCCGCCCGCCACCGGCCGATCATCGTCATCACCTCCAACAACGAGAAGGAACTGCCCGACGCCTTCCTGCGCCGCTGCTTCTTCCACTACATCGAATTCCCCGATCGTGAAACCATGCAACAGATCGTCGACGTCCACTTCCCCGACATCGCGCCGAAGCTGGTCGGCGAGGCACTGGAGGTGTTCTTCGACCTGCGCCAGGCCCCGGGGCTGAAGAAAAAGCCCTCCACCTCGGAGCTGGTGGACTGGCTGAAGCTGCTGATGAGCGACGACCTGGCCCGGGAGGCGCTCTACCAACGCGACCCGGTGAAGGCGATTCCGCCGCTGGCCGGTGCCCTGGTCAAGAACGAACAGGACACGCATTTGCTGGAGCGGCTGGCCTTCATGCTGCGCCGCCAAGGCAACCAGAGGCGCTGAGGATGTTTATTGGCCTGTTCGAGACCCTGAAGCGTGCCGGCGTGCCGGTGTCCCTGCGCGAGCTGCTCGACCTTCACGCCGTGGTCGAACACGGCGTGGTGTTCGCCGACATGGAGGCGTTCTATCAGGTGGCGCGTACCGTGATGGTCAAGGACGAGCGGCATTTCGACCGCTTTGATCGCGCCTTCGCCGCCTGGTTCGAGGGGCTCGAGAACCTCGACGCCGCCATTGAGGCGTTGATTCCCGACGACTGGCTGCGCCGCGAGTTCGAGAAGCAGCTCTCCGAGGAAGAGAAGGCGCAGATCGAATCGCTTGGCGGGCTCGAGAAGCTGATCGAGACCTTCAAGAAGCGCCTGGAGGAGCAGAAGGAGCGCCACGCCGGGGGCAACAAGTGGATCGGCACCGGCGGCACCAGCCCCTTCGGCGCCTACGGCTACAACCCCGAGGGCATCCGCATCGGCCAGGATGGCTCACGCCACCGCCGGGCAATCAAGGTGTGGGACGAGCGCCGCTTCCGCGACTACGACGACAGCCTCGAACTCGGCACCCGCAATATCAAGATGGCGCTGCGGCGGCTGCGCAAGTTTGCCCGCCAGGGCGCGGCGGAGGAGTTCGACGTGGACGCCACCATCCGCGACACCGCCCGGGACGCCGGCCTGCTCAACGTGCGCATGCGCCCGGAGCGCCACAATGCGGTGAAGGTGCTGCTGCTCCTCGACGTAGGCGGCTCCATGGATGACCACATCCGCGTCTGCGAGGAGCTGTTCTCCGCCGCGCGCTCGGAGTTCAAACACCTGGAGCAATACTACTTTCACAACTGCTTGTACGAGGGTGTCTGGCGCAACAACCATCGCCGCACCAATGAGCGCATTCCCACCACCGACGTGCTGCATACCTACGGAAGCGACTATCAGGTGGTGATCGTCGGCGACGCGGCCATGTCGCCCTACGAGATCACCCACCCGGGCGGCAGCGTCGAGCACTTCAATGAGGAAGCCGGTGGCGTGTGGCTCAAGCGGCTGGCCGACAAGTTCCCCCGGCTGGCCTGGCTCAACCCCATGCCACCCCGGGCCTGGGAGTACACCCACTCCACCCAGCTGATCCGTCAGTTGATCGACGACCGCATGTACCCGATGACGCTGGAGGGACTGGAAGAGGCCATGCGTGAACTGGCTCGCTGAGCACGATAGCCTTGCAGGGCGATACCACGAAAATATAGCCCCCAAGGGTTATTTCATTGCTGAATAGCCTTTTTCGGCTATGATGAAGTCGACCCTCTCAGGAGCGCCTGCCATGAGCCAGCGAATCGCCGTGCTGACCGGCGATGTCATCGACTCGCGCAAGATCACGGATCGCCAGCGGCTCTATGCGCTGCTGGACGATATCCTGGCCGAACTGGCCACCCGCCACGGCGGTCGCGGCGAACGCTTCCGCGGCGACGGCTTTCAGCTGGCCCTGCCCAAGGCCGCAGCCGCCATGGAGGTAACTATCGCCCTGCGTGCGGCGCTGATCGAGCACTCCGAGACCGACCAGCGCTGGGACGCTCGCATTGCGGTGGCGGTAGGGCCGGCAAGCTGGCCAGGAAACGGCCGGCTTGCCACGGCGGATAGCGAGCCCTTCGTGCGCTCCGGCCACGATCTGGATGCCTTGAGCGAGGGCAGTGCACACCTGTCACTGGCACTGCTCGACGAGACGGACGATGGTAGCCTGGCCCTGCTGACGCGCTATCTGGACGACATGGTGGCGAGTTGGTCGCGCTACTCGGCCGAGGTGGTCAGGCTCAGCCTGGCGAGCGAGACCTCCCAGCAGGCCATGGCCGACCACCTGGGAATAAAGCAGCCCAGCGTGCACAAGCGGCTGCGTGCCGCCCGGTGGCCGCTGCTGGCCGATACCCTGGCCTACCTGAGCGAGCGGTTGGCGGAAAAGGATACGCAACCATGACTCCCAACGACCTCTCCCTGCTGATGGGGCTGGTGCTGGCCCACCTGGCCGGCGACTTCTTGCTGCAGCCGCGCCTCTGGGTCGACGAACGGGTGCGTCGCCTGCACCGCTCTCGCCACCTGCTCTATCACGTGCTGGTGCACGCCGGCCTGACCGCCTTGGTGCTATTGGTCGCGTCCTGGTTGCTGCCGGGTTCCCCCGGCCCGCTGGGCGTGCTTGCCGGCACCGTGGGAGTGGCCGCCAGCCACTGGCTGATCGACCTGGGCAAGGCGAAGCTGCCCGCCGGCCGGTTGCGCTGGTTCCTGCTCGACCAGCTGCTGCATCTGTTGGTACTGTGCGTGCTGTGGCTGGCCTGGCTGGGAAGCGTAGCCCCACTCGAGGCGCTCGGCGCCTGGCTGCTCACGCCGACGGTGCTGGGTGTCGCCACCGCCTACCTGCTCGTGACGCGCCCCTTCTCGTTCGCCATCGCCATGGTAATGAAGCGCTGGAGCAGCCAGCTCGAGGATACCGGCACCCTGGCCAGGGCCGGCGCCCGCATCGGGATGCTGGAACGCCTGCTGGTGCTCTCCCTGGTGCTGCTCGACCAGCTGACCGCGGTGGGTTTCCTGCTCGCCGCCAAGTCGGTACTGCGCTACGGCGACCTGCGGGAGTCCAGAGATCGCAAGCTGACCGAGTACGTACTGCTGGGCACCCTGCTGAGCGTGGCTTCGACGCTGGTGCTGGGCCTGACGCTGCGACTGCTGTTGGGGATTTGAAATCTGCTGGAGAGCCGAACGTGTGGCGCAAGCCTGTCGCCATTGCATTCCTGACCCTGCTGCTCGCAGCCTGTGCGGGACCTGGGCAGTTGGTACAACGCCCGGGCTATGTGGTGGATCATTCCCATGTAGCACCTTCCCACAACAGCCGGGTGCGGCATCTGGTCATGCACTACACCGATGTGGACGAGGCCGAGTCCCTGGCGACCCTGACCGGACCCCACGTCAGCAGCCACTACGTGCTGCCGCTACCGGCACGCCAGCATCGCGGCGAGCCGCTGGTCTACCAGCTCGTCGACGAGGAGCGCCGCGCCTGGCACGCCGGGACCAGCGCCTGGAAGCGCCGCACCAATATCAACGATACGTCCATCGGCATCGAGATCGTCAATACCGGCCCCGATCGCCCCTACGCCGAGGTGGAGCAGCTGCTCGAGCAGCACCCCGAAACGACGGTGGAGATCGGTTGGGCGCCCTACCCCGAGGCACAGATCGAGGCGTTGATCGCCCTGTCCCGGGATATCATCGAGCGCCACAATATTCATCCCACCGACGTGGTGGCTCACTCGGATATCTCGCCCACCCGCAAGATCGATCCGGGCCCGGCGTTTCCCTGGCATGCACTGTACGAAGCGGGTATCGGCGTATGGCCTGAAGAGGTCACGGTGACGCACTACCGCAAGCAATTCGACAGGGCACTACCCGAGCTCTCCGCGCTGCAGGCGGCGCTCCAGGCCTGGGGCTATCCGCTGGCGGTAAGCGACGAACTGGATTCACAGACTCGCGCCGTACTGCGCGCCTTTCAGATGCGCTTTCGTCCTCTCGATTATCGTGGCCTGCCGGATGCCGAGACCGCCGCTATCCTCTGGGCGCTGCTGGAGCGCTATCGACCCGATGAGTTCGCCGCACTGGCGCCCCGATAGCCGAAAGCGACCCATCGCCCAGACCGCCAATGCAGGTCCCAAGCGCACAGCAAAACGCCACCTCTCTGGGTGGCGTTTCAGGCGTGGCGCTGGCACGCAACCGGAGCACTACATCGTCGACAGGCGCTCACTGTCGTTGATGCCGGACATGCGAACCAGGGCCAGGGCCTCATCGAGTGACTCGACTTCCTTGACAACGAACAGTTCGCTGTCGAGGCTGACCGGCTTGCCGGTCTTCTCGGAAAGCAGCCGTTCCAGTGCGGCGACATCCATGTTCTCGTCGAGGGGCATCACATCCACATCGGCGGTCTGGGTGCCGGGGAGATAGATGGTGCCATTGGAGAAATCCACCGCGTAGGCGATCACCCCCGGCAGAATGAAGAACAGCAGGCCAACGCCATTGGCGATGGCCACCACGGGGTCGATGCGGCCGTCCATCTGTCCCTTTCGCTCGGGATGAAACAGGGTGCCGCAACCTGACAGCGCCGTGATGGTGATACCGACCACAAGGCCATTCATGGCACGGCGAAGCCAAGTATGACGAAGCCTGGGCTGCATGGCTGGGCTCATGACAGGGTCTCCGGATAGGGATGTCAGCGGCACCGTGGCATTGCCGCACCGGGTACCGAGAGGCAAAATCGGAGCGAGTTTACCATAGCCCGACTTCATACAATCGTTTACCTTTCTCACGGAGGCAGCTATGGCCGAGATCGCCATCAGCACCTGCCAGGGAAGTGCCATCGCGCCTCGCCTCGACGACCTGGCCCAGCTGAGGATGCGCGTCTTCCGCGACTTTCCCTACCTCTACGACGGCGACCTCGCCTATGAGGCCAACTACCTGCGCCGCTATGCGGAGTGCCCGGAGAGCCTGTTCGTGCTGGCCTTCGATGGCGATGCCCTGGCAGGGGCATCGACCGGCATGCCGCTGGCCGCTGACGTAGAGGAATTCCGCGCCCCCTTCGAGCAGGCCGGCTTCGATATCGACAGCGTGTTCTATTATGGTGAATCGGTGCTGCTGCCGAGCTACCGCGGCCGCGGTATCGGCAAGGCCTTCATGCAGGCGCGGGAAGAGCATGCCGCCGAGCGCGGTTTCGCCACCGTAGCCTTCTGTGCCGTGGAGCGCCCCGACGACCACCCGCTGAAACCGGAGGGCTACGTGCCGCTGCACGGTTTCTGGCGTTCGCGGGGGTACGAGCGTCATCCCGCGCTCGCCACCACCTTCCACTGGAAGGATATCGGCGAGCCCGTGGAGACCGACAAGCCGATGGTGTTCTGGCTGAAGTCGCTGACGTGACGCCATCCCGACAAGGGGACGAGGGGCGCCGGGGACAGGGCGAAGAGGAGGTCATTTGACAGGGGTGAGGAGCACTGCTCCGAACGGGCTGGCCATGGATGGCCAGCCCCGGTCCTGCAAGCGGAGCAGGATGCGAGAGCGAAGCAGGGCAAATGTAGCGCCCAGGGATGGGTTCACAGCGCCTCCTCGTAGCCCTGTCGACGGAACAGCCCCGAGTGATGAAGCCAATGG
>SKVX01000466.1 GCA_007129225.1 Halomonas sp. | reverse complement strand
CCACCCAGCCCCAGCACCAGCCCCGTCCACGACCGCTGCATCGGCTTCACCTCGCCAATACCAGCAGCTCGATCCCAAGGTAGCTCGCCGCGGCATGACGCAGATTGCTCAGCAAGCCTTGTCGTCCCACGCTCGGGGGGTGAACCAGGAGCATCCGCTGCGGCCCTCCCTGCTCGGCAACCTGTTTCAGCACTCGATAGGCGCGACGGAACGCCTCCTGGTCGGCATCCACCCAGAGTGCCCAGCGCGACTGCTCGCCGGCAAGCACCGGCAGGTGCGGACTTCCGGCAGGCAGTGCCACCACCCGCCAGGCATGGGGGTTGCCCACCCACTCGCGACCCTCATTGGCCCAGGAGGCGAAGAGCTCCTTCACCTTGCCGGTATGATGCGCGCCGGTGCCGGGAAGCCCCAGCACCATCAATGTCGTCTCTCTTTCCGGGCGGCGTGCCGGTCGCGGAGCCGTGGAAGGCCGAGCCGAGCCGGCTGGTCTCGAGGAGGCGCTGGGCTGCGCTCCTCCCAGGGTCACCAGCATCTCGGCAACGTGATCGGGACACGCCTCCTGGGAGGAACTTGGCGTGGTGGTCGCCCACTTGCGTAGCCCGGCGGCCTGGTCCATACCCATCTAGCCTGCCTCCCTTTCACCGAGACCCAGATGCCGAATGGCATCTCGTACCATGAACAGTTGCGCAAGGGATTCCAGCAGCGCCATATCGCGGCGGCGCTGCCTTCCTCCCGCCAGGCCCAGCAGTTCGGCTCGCAGGTCCATGGCCGCCTCGTCCTCGGCCAGGTCCAGGTGAGCCGCAACCGTCGCCAGCCCGCTTGCCATCAGCAGGCGAACATCGGGCCGTACCTCACCAAGCTCAGCGGGGGCCAGCCGCTGCCAGGCTCGACGGGTCAGCTGAGGCAGCGCGTCACCCTGGAGCTGCGCCAGCAGCAGCGACTGAAGGTCACGCCCCAGCCGTGCCGGCGCTACCCAGTAGCGCTTCGCCAGGACGCGCCCGCTCTCCGTATCACGCACCGTACTGAGCCAGGCTCGTGCCGAAACCGGCTGGCTCACGCCTTTCCCGGCCTTGAGCGTCACGGCCACCGGCAGAGTCGAAAGGCTGATGCGCGCCGCGCCCCCGCGGAAACGACAGGCTACATCACCCAGCGGCTCGGCCAGCTCACCCAATGCCGACAGCGGCTGACGCTCGCCGGCATGCTCGACACGCTGGCTGCCGCGCACCTGGCTGCACCAGGTCAACGCCTTCCCCTCAAGCCATTCCGCCGCTTCGCCGTCAGGGAGTCCATGGAAGAGGTGCACACTGACCGCCAAGCGTTGCAGCGCATCAGCCAGCCGCGCCTGCTGCCCGGGCACCTGCCGGTGCTGAAGCAGCGGCAGCGCCAACCAGGCCCCCTCCGGGTCGATGGCGACATCCGGCATTGACCAGCGCTCGCCCTTGACGCGACGACGCTCGCTCCACAGCATGCCCAACGCCTGTTCGGGTGCCGGGTACATTGTCAGCAGTGTCTCCAGCCGCTGCTGCTGGACGACCTCCGGCAGGCCGAGCAGATCCCACACCGCCTCCAGTTGCTGGAACCCGCCCAGCCGTTGTCGCAACGCCAGCAGCGTGCTGGAGAGGCGGCGCCCCTGCCCCAGCAGGCTGGGGGAGCGCGTGGGCGCTTCCACCGCGCCCTGACGGGCCGTGGATTGCGCCATGGCAACACGGGACTCCAGAGCCTGGCCGATCAGGGCCGGGACGTCGGCCACCGACATGTCCTCCGGCACGCGCTGCCCATGGGAAACGAACAGCAGCCGCAGGCCATGGCGCATGACGATATCCAGAACCGGTGCCAGGCGGCCGGCCTCATCCTGCTTGGTGATGATGCAGTCGCCAAGCTCGGCGCCCGCTGCCTGGGCCGCCTGCCGATAACGGATCACGACCTCTTCCAGCGTCTCCGGCTGGCTGGCGGCATTGAGCAGCAGCACCAGTCTTACCGGGGCATCGCCGCCCCGCAGGTGTGCCACCTGCTCGATGACACGATGGTCGCGCTGACTCATGCCCACCGTATCGATGATCACCCAGGACTTGCCGCGCATGCGCTCTAGCAGGTCGGAGACCGGCTGATCGGCATTGAGCGCATACATGGGGACATCCAGCAGGCGCGAGTAGATACGCAGCTGCTCGTGGGCACCGATACGAAAGCTGTCGGTGGTCACCAGGGCGACCGGGCGGGTACCGTGGCGCATCACGTAGCGTGCGGCCAGCTTGGCCGTGGTGGTGGTCTTGCCGATTCCCGTCGGCCCGATCAGGGCCACGATGCCTTTGCGATCCAGGAAAGCGGCCTCGTCGTCGAGGCCCTCCAGGCGGTTCACCAGCTGGCGGTGCAGCCAGCTCATGGCTCGCTCGTCCATGTCATGGTCGGACAGCTCTTCGGGCAAGGCCGAGACCACCTCGCCGGCCAGTTCCTGACGAAACCCGGCTTCCAGCAACAGCTGCAGCAACCGTTCACGCAGCCCACCGGCCACGCCTTGGGGCTCCTGCTCGCGGGAGAGCAGGGCCCGCATGTCGCGCATCTCCTCGAGCAGCCTTGCACTCATGGCCTCGAAGGCGCTCGATGCCTCCTGGCCCGCAGACGGTACAGGCGTTTTCGCCTGCACGCGTCTTTCGGGATCGTCGCTGCCGCCCGGCGCCGCCGACTCGGCCATGGCCAGAATCTCGACCCCATCGTCGACCCGCCGATTGGCCAGGATGAGGGCCTCGTCCCCCAGCGCCTCGCGCACCTGGCGCATGGCATCCCGGCTGTTGACACCTGTAAATCGCATGACACTCATCGCTTATCGACCTCCCACCAGCGTCGTGACGCGCAGTGTCCTATCATCGGGAATCTCCGCCTGTGACATGACCACGAGATGACGCAGTCGTCGGCGCAGGAAGCGGGACAGCAGCGGCCGCAGGCTGTGCTGAACCACCATGACGGGGGGCTCCCCGCTTGCCTCATGGCGGGTCAATGCCAGCTCCGCCTGGGTCATCAACGTCTCCGCCAGCCCCGGCTCCAGGGCACCGTTTCCGTTCATTGCCTGCATCAGTACCTGCTCGAGCTGTGCCTCCAGGCCAATGACATTGAGCGTGTCATGACCCGGGAACCACTGCTGCGTGATCGACCGACCCAGGGCGATTCGCACCAGGGCGGTCAGCTCATTGGCATCCTGCTGCTGGGGTGCATACTCTGCCAAGGTGTCGAGGATAGTCCGCATGTCGCGAATCGAAACGTCCTCTTCCAGCAGATTCTGCAGGATGCGCTGCAACGTCGTCAGGTTGATCGCCTTGGGCACCACGTCCTCGACCAGGGACTTCTGCTCTTCGCCCAGTTTGTCGAGGAGCTTCTGGACCTCCTGGCGCCCCAGCATCTCGGCAGCGTGACGATGCAACAGGTGGTTGAGATGCGTCGCCACCACGGTGCCCGCGTCAACTACCGTATACCCATAGACCTGCGCATGCTCGCGCTGGCCGGAATCGATCCAGACAGCCGGCAAGCCGAAGGCCGGATCTTCGGTGGGCGTGCCTTGCAATTGCCCCGTCACCTGGCCCGGGTCGATGGCCAGCCACTGTCCCGGGAACGCCTCGGCTCGGCCAATCTCGGCACCCTTGAGGGTGATCACGTAGGTATTGGCACCCAGCTCCAGGTTGTCCCGGATATGAACGACCGACGGGAGGAAACCCACCTCCTGCGCAAATTTCTTGCGCACACTCTTTATGCGGCCCAATAGTTCGCCCGCCTGGCGCTGATCGACCAGCGGGATCAGTCGGTGCCCCACTTCGAGACCCAGGGTATCCACCAGCTGCACGTCGTCCCAACTCGCCTCGGGGGCCTCGGGGGCTGGTGGCGGTTCGGCGCTGATCTCCTCCTCGACCAGGCGCTGCTCCGCCTGGCGGGTCAGCATCCAGGCCAGGCCCGCCAGCAGGCCGGTGAAGAGCAGGAAGACCATGTTGGGCATCCCCGGGACCATCCCGAGCAGGCCCATGACCACCGCGGCCAGGATCAGCACCTGGGGGTTGACGAACAGCTGGCTGATCATCTGCTGGCCCACGTCCTCCTCGGTGTTGACCCGCGACACCGTCACGCCTGCAGCCGTCGAGATTACCAGCGCGGGAATCTGTGCCACGAGACCATCGCCGATGGTCATCAGCGTGTAGGTCCTGGCCGCATCGCCGAAGCCCATGCCGTGCTGGAGCATGCCGATCAACAGCCCGCCGATGATATTGACCACCATGATCACCAGGCCGGCCATGGCGTCGCCACGCACGAACTTGCTGGCACCATCCATGGAACCGTAGAAATCGGCTTCCTGGGCCACCTCGCCACGCCGCTTGCGGGCGTCCTCCTCGCCGATCAGCCCCGCATTGAGGTCGGCGTCGATGGCCATCTGCTTGCCCGGCATCGCGTCGAGCATGAAGCGGGCGCCCACCTCGGCAATACGACCGGCGCCCTTGGTGATGACCATGAAGTTGATGATGACGAGGATCAGGAAGACCACCAGGCCGACGGCGAAATTACCCCCCACCAGAAAGGAACCGAAGGCCTCGATCACCTTGCCGGCGGAATCGCCGCCCTGATGCCCCTCCATCAGGATGACACGGGTGGAGGCCACGTTGAGCGACAGCCGCAGCAGGGTGGTAAACAGCAGCACCGCCGGAAAGGCGGCAAAATCCAGCGGCTTCTGGGTGAACATGCTGACCAGCAGCACCATCACCGCCAGGGCGATATTGAAGGTGAACAGCATGTCCAGCGCAAAGGGCGGCAGCGGCAGGATCATCATGGCCAGGATCATCAGGATCAGGACCGGCCCTGCCAGCAGCTTCATGCGCGCGTCACCCATCCAGTCGGTGCGCTCCAGGAAATGGCTGAGTGATTTCATGGGCGTGCCCCGCGCGTCTCATCCCCACCGGCGACGTGGGTGTCGCCGGGCGCCGCCATGGAAGGCGGTACCGTCAGATTCTCAGGCGTTGGTGGCACCTCTCCCCCCTCTTGGGTCACATGCTTGAGACGGAAGGCCCAGGCCAGCACCTCCGCCACTGCGGTATACAGTTCCAGCGGAATCTCGGCATCGAGATCCACATGATGGTACAGGGCCCGCGCCAGGGGCGCGGCCTCCAGCAGCGGCACCCCCGACTCGCGGCCCAGCTCGCGAATGCGTCCAGCCACGGCGTCGGCCCCCTTGGCGACCACCCGGGGAGCGGCCATGCCCGACTCTTCGTACGTCAACGCCACGGCGTAGTGGGTCGGGTTGGTGATAATCACGTCCGCCTCGGGCACCTGGCTCATCATGCGCCCCCGGGCCATGGCCTGCTGCTGCTGGCGAATCCGCGCCTTCACATGGGGATCGCCCTCGGACTCCTTGTGTTCCCGCTTGACCTCCTCCTTGGTCATGCGCAGCTTCTTGGCGTGGCTCCACAGCTGATAGGGCACATCGATCAGGATCACCACGATCAGCGTCAGCACCATCAGCCCGCAGGCCTGGGCGGCCAACATCAGCGCGCGCGCCAGCGCCTGAGTGGTCGGCTGGTCCAGCAGGGACAGGTACTCGCCGCGATTGACGTACAAAAACGCCATGCCCACCCCGCCGACCAGGACCGACTTGGCGATGGCCTTGGCCAGCTCCGCCAGTGCCTGAACGCCGAAGATGCGCTTGAGCCCCTTCATGGGGTTGAGCTTGGACAGCTGCGGCTTGAGCGACTTGGCCGAGATCAGCCAGCCCCCCAGCAGGGCCGGCGCCACCAGCGCGATGACCGCCAACAGCAGAAACAGCGGCAGCATGGTCAGCAGCGTGCGCTCGGCAAGCTCCAGGACGTTACTCAGCATCGGCCCCGTCTCGAAGGCCTGTTGCCGCTCGAACAGGAAGGCCTGCTCCATGACCAGCCCCAGCTGATCGTAAAGCATGCCGCCCATGGTCCAGAAACCCACGACACCGCCCAGCAGCAGCATGAAGGTGGTCAGCTCCCGGGATCGCGCAACCTGCCCCTCTTCGCGGGACTTCTGTAGGCGTCGCGGCGTGGCCTCTTCGGTCTTTTCCTGATCACTGCTTTG
>SKVX01000099.1 GCA_007129225.1 Halomonas sp. | reverse complement strand
TCAGCGCATGGAGAAAATCCTTGAGTTGCTCTGCCAAGAACGGCTCCCTGAGGCATGTTCCGTTGATACGACAATCGGCCTTGTCGCTGTTATGCGTGGCGTGGACAGGCTAGCCTGTCAGTCCGGATAGTAACATTAGCCTGATTCGATGAACGACAGGTGGCGCTGGACGATGTGCCAAGGTCACTGGCGGCATGATACGGCTGTGGCCACACTATATCATCGCGCATGGCCTTGTACGGACAAGCCTGGCTTGCCGTGAATTGATCAGGGTCAAGACTGTGTGTGTCATCCTGAACGGGATCGCGCGTATCGCGCCAAACGGGCTTATGCGCATCGCGCAAAACGGAGAGGAGCGGCCATGAATGTCTCGCTTATCATAGTACTGGTGGTGCTGGGCCTGATAGTCATCTACAGCGTCAGTATCTACAATCGGCTTGTGGCCCTGAAGAACCGCTATCAGAACGCCTTTGCCCAGATCGAGGTTCAGCTCAAGCGTCGTTACGACCTCATCCCCAACCTGGTGGAGACGGCCAAGGCCTACATGGCCCACGAGCGGGAGACCCTGGAGGCCGTCACCGAGGCGCGCAACACGGCCCTGGCGGGTCTCAAGCATGCTGCGGCGCAGCCCGGCGAGCCGGGTGCCATGGCCGAATTGGCCGGGGCCGAAGGGGCGCTGGGAGCGGCACTCGGGCGCTTCAACATGGTCATGGAGGCGTACCCGGATCTCAAGGCTTCCGAGAACATGCGTCAGCTCTCCGAGACGCTCACCAGCACAGAAAACCGCGTCGCCTTCGCGCGGCAGGCCTTCAACGACGCGGTCATGCAGTACAACACCTACAAGCAGAGCTTCCCCCCGATCCTGCTCGCCGGCCCCATGGGGCATCGTGAGGATGCGGCGCTGCTCGAATTCGAGGATAGCGCCGAGATTCAGGCGGCACCCAAGGTCAGTTTCTGACGGGGGTAGGAATGGATTTTTTCGGAGCTCAGGACCAGGCGCGGCGGCTGACGGCAAGGCTGGTGCTTCTACTGCTCGTGGCGGTGGCCGGCATGGTGGTCGCGGCGGTGTTGATCGTGGCGGTGGCCATGGCGCTGCTCGACGGCGGGCAGGCCGGTGCCGATCCGCTGGCGCGCGCCTTCGACCCGGTGCTGCTTGGCAGCGTCGCCCTCGGGGTGGTGGCGGTGGTGGCAATGGGAAGCCTGATGCGCCACCAGCAGCTACGGGGCGGCGGCTCTGCCGTCGCCGAAGCCTTGGGGGGGCGCCTGATTAATGCCAGTACCCACGATGCCGACGAGCAGCGACTGCTCAATGTGGTCGAGGAGATGGCCATCGCCTCTGGCATGCCCGTACCGGCGGTCTACGTGTTGGAGGAGCCCTCGATCAACGCCTTTGCTGCGGGCCATGCGCCCCACGATGCCGCCATCGGGGTCACTCGTGGCGCTATCGAGTCACTCGATCGTGACGAGCTCCAGGGCGTCATCGCTCATGAATTCAGCCATATCCTGCACGGTGATATGCGCCTCAACATGCGCCTCGTCGCGTTACTCTACGGCATTCTGGTGATTGGTCTGGTGGGTCGCATGCTACTGCGCGGCATGGCCGGCCGACGCGCGGTGCGCAGCTCGCGTCGCGGCAACGGCCAGGCCGTCATGCTGGGTGCCGGCATCGCCCTGATGGCGGTGGGCTATGTGGGCACACTTTGCGGTAACCTCATCAAGGCTGCTGTCAGTCGGCAGCGCGAGTTTCTCGCCGACGCCAGTGCGGTGCAATACACCCGCAACCCGGACGGCATGGCGCGGGCGCTGAAGCGCTTGGCAGCTCACTCCCAGGGCTCAGAGTTGCGCGCCACCCAGGCGGCGGAATTCAGCCATCTCTATTTCGGTCGTGGCCTGCGTGGCCTGAGCGGACTCACCGCCACTCACCCGCCGCTGACTGCGCGTATCGAGAGACTAGAGCCCGATTGGGATGGAAGCCTCCCGGAGCCGCGCCCGGTTGCCGACGAGCCGGCAGCCGAAAGACGCGAGCCCGGCGATGTGCCAGCGTCTGCCGGGCTGGCGGGTCTGGCCGCCATTGATTCCCTGTCGTCTCGACCCACTACGACACACTCTGCCGGTACGCATGGCCTGTCGCAGCGGGTTGGACAGCCCGGCCCGGCGGATATCCTGCGTGCGCGCCAGACCTTGGATGGGCTGGACGACCGCCTGCTGGAGGCTGCCCATGAGCCCTATGCCGCCCGGGCGATGGTCTACGGCATATTGATGGGCGTTGATCCATCCAGCCGACAGCGCCAGCGTCAGGCGCTGGTGGACCAGGCGCTTCCCGAGGTGCTGGTGGAGCTGGACCGCCTTGTACCTCCGCTGGCTGCCATGACCCCAGGCCAGCGGCTGGCGCTGATCGAACTGGCACTGCCGGTGCTGCGCCAGCTGACCACGGCTCAGTTCGCCGGCTTCCGCGCCTGTCTCGCCCGGCTGATGGCCGAGGAGACGCGGCCCGGTGCCCTGCAGTGGGCGTTGCACCGGCTCGTGCTAGTGGGCATCGAAGGGCCACGCCACCGCCGTCACCGTCATCGCCACCTGTCCGAGCTGGAGGCCGCCGTTGCACGCTTGCTGTCGAGCCTGGCCAGGGCGGGGGACGTGGACGAGGCGGAAGCCAGGGATGCCTTCCAGTCCGCCCTGCAGGTATTGCCGATCACGCTTGCTTACATTGACCGGCCGGCGGCCCCGGCGGAGCTGGATCAGGCCATGGAGCAGCTACTGCAGTTGAGGGATGACGACAAGGTCCTGCTGCTGGATGCCATGGCGCGCTGCGCGTTCCATGACGGTCACATTGCTCCTGGCGAAGCCGAGATGCTGCGCGCCGTCGCCTGGTCCATGGGCTGCCCCCTGCCGGCCACGGCCGCCGATTGATGCACTGCGCTTTCCCCGGAAGGGATCGTTTTGCCGATGTGCTGTCCAATTCCCTAGCACACAGCAGATGCTGTCGACTTGCAGGTTCGTCAGGGCTTTGCTGCAATGGATCTCTTTTCCTGACGGCCTCACATTGACTGGAGATATTTGAATGGCGAAGACCCCCTGGAAACTTGCCGCGGTTGGGCTGACCCTTGCGCTGGGCGTTGCCGGCTGTGGCGATACGGAGGACGAGGCCGGGGCACCCGAAGTCGAGGAGATGGAAATTCCCGCGGGCGAGGCACCGGAAGACACCATGCCCGATGATACGGACGCGATGCCCGAGGATCCGCCCGTGACAGAGGAGGAGGCGGTACCTGAAGAGGTTGCCCCCATGGAGCCGGGCGACGAGATCGAAGCGGATGTCGATACGCTGGGCGAGTCACCGGCCGCCACCCTGGACGAAGGGGGTGCCCTGCCGGGTGAACCCACCAGCGCGGATATCGATGCCATCCTGGAGGACACCGAGCGGCGCTTCGAAGAGGCGCAGCGGCGCATCGACGAACAGTATGAAGAGGTCGAGCGGGATTCGCCGGTATTGGAGCCCATGGATGACACCACGGATTTCCGCTCGACGATCGAACCCATGCAGGACGATACGGGTGATACGCCTTCGGCCATCGACGAGGAAGCGGAGCGGCGTGGCGAGACGACTCAGTCGGATATCGACGCCATGCTGGAGGAAACCGAGCGACGCTTCGAAGAGGCGCGCCGTCAGCTCGATGAGCAGTTCGAAGAAGCCGAGCGTCGCGAACCGCAGAGTGAGGCGCCGCAGTTCGACATAGAGGATTAAAGAGCCAGGCTTCGACCTGCCATGAAAAAGGCCCACCGTCAGGTGGGCCTTTCGTCTGGGGGCCCGGCCTCAATCAGAGGCCAAGCGTCTACGCCTGCCGAAGCAGTAGCTCAGTCGGCGAGCTTGATGTTGGAGGCCTGAAGGCCCTTCTTCCCCTGGGTGACTTCGAAGGTGACCTTTTGGCCATCCTGCAGGGTCTTGAAGCCGTCAGCCTGAATCTCGGAGAAGTGGGCAAACAGATCGTCACCACCGTCGTCCGGAGAGATGAAGCCATAGCCCTTGGTATCGTTGAACCACTTGACAGTGCCAGTTGCCATTGTCGATTTCCTTGCTTACTGATTGATCGTGCTGGGCACTCGGCAGTGCCGAAGGCCCGAAGTGCGTGGGCAAGGCGAGAAAAGTGCGCTTCGGGTGTATCGACAGATCGACATACAACTAACGACTTCCCACTTGCTGTCCAACGCAACGGTTATTGCATGAATGGCGAACCACCATGCCCGCCCAAACAACTTTAGATAGAAAAATTCGGAGCGTCCAGCGAATCGCGCGCCTGAACTATGCCATATCGACAGCATGGGCACGGGGCCATGGGGGCAAGCCTGCCACGCCGACTGGCCAACAGAGTGTGAGATGACGCGCCCTTGGCGTAGAATTGCCCCTTTGCCCGACCCTGGGTCAATGCGTCGGCAGGGAGCGCTCGATACATGTTGTGGGATGCTCAGTTCTGGCCTTTTCTGGTTGCCATTACCCTGCTGACCCTCAGCCCCGGGGTGGATACCTTGCTGGTGATCCGCAACACGGCCCGGGGAGGTGTGCGCGATGGGGTGCTGACCAGCGTGGCGATCTGCTCTGGCCTGTTCGTACATGCCACCGTGTCGGCGTTGGGCATTTCCCTGATCCTGCTCCAGTCGGCATGGGCCTTCGGCCTTCTCAAGCTGGCGGGTGCCGGCTACCTGGTCTGGCTGGGCCTCGCGAGCCTCCGGGCGGCGCGACGTGGTCAGGGCCTGCCGGTAGCTGGGGTGCTGGGAGAGCGTGAGGCACGGCCGGTATGGCGGCCTCTGCGGGAAGGGCTGCTCTCCAATGTGCTCAACCCCAAGACCGTCGTCTTCTACATGGCTTTTCTGCCCCAGTTCATCGCCCCGACCGACCCGGCCCTGATCAAGTCGCTGTGGTTGGCCGGGGTGCATTTCATCATTGCCAACCTGTGGCAGATCGGTATCGTCATGACGGTGGGCAGTGCGGGGCGCTGGCTGGGAAGCCGCCTATTTGCCCGCGTCTTGAATGGCGCCACCGGTGCGGTGCTGGTCGGGCTGGGGATCAAGCTGGCGCTGGAGCGCTCTCCGACCTAGTGTCGCCAGACCTCAGGGCTGATCCGGGGGCAAGCCCGCGAAATACATCCCTGTACGCTACCGACGGCCTGCTTCGCTCTCGCGTCCCGCTCCGCTTGCAGGACCGGTGCTGGCCATCCATGGCCAGCCCGTTCGAAGCAGTGCTTCTCACCCCTGGCGTAGGACCTCCTCTTCGGCTTGCCCCCGGCGACCTCTATAGCTGCGGCTGAGTTGGGTTCCCATTCTCAGTTGCGGGCCAGCAGCGAGCCGTCGTAACGGACCGTGGTTTCCGCCGGGCTCAGCATCGAGACGCCTTCGGTGCTGCCGCCGTTGGCCAGGCTCTCGAAAATGACCCGGTAGGCGAGCACCGCCTGGACATAGTCGCGTGTCTCGCGGAAGGGAATGCTCTCCACGAAGAGATCGAACTCCTCCGGCGAGTCGCGCAGCCAGCGGTCGACCCTGCCGGGGCCGGCATTGTAGGCCGCCGCCGCCGCCAGGCGATTGCCCCGATAGCGGTTGGTCATGTCGCGAATATAGGTACTGCCCAGGCGAATATTGAGCTCCGGGTCGAGCACGCCATAAGGCCCGGGGTCGCTGATGCTGAGCTGGCGGCTGAGCTGGGTGGCGGTGCCGGGCATGATCTGCATCAGCCCGCGGGCGCCGGCGGGGGAGAGCGCCGTCGGGTTGTAGGCGCTTTCACGTCGCGCAATGCCCATTAGCAGGTAGGGGTCGACGCCGGTGTTGTTGCCCCAGCGTAGAAAGTGCTCTCGATAGGCTTCAGGGAAGCGCCAGTCCAGCGCGTCCCACATCTGGCCGGTGATGGTGGTCTGTACCAGGCGGGCATGCCAGCCGCGGTGCGCGGCGTAGTCGGCGAGGGCCCGTGCCTCCCGGGGCGTTCCGATGGCCACCGCATTCAGCCATTCGCTGTTGGCCAGGCCGTCCTCGCCGATGCGCAGCAGGGCCTCCGTACGCTGCACGGCCGGCCACTGGGAGACTTCCTGGCGATACGCCTCGTCGAAGCCATTGCGTTCCAGGTTCAGGGAATAGGGGCGATTGAGACGGTCCGATGCCGCGAAGGCGAAGAAGTTTCGACCATCGGCGGCTCGAGCATAGGCGACCTGGGCCCGCTCCAAGTCGCCCAGCTGCTCGTGGGCCCGTGCCTTCCAGTATTGCCAACGGCTATTGTCTCGGGTCTCGTCGGGCATTGCCTCGATCCAGCGCAGCGCATCGGCCCAATCCCGACTGGTCAGGGCATGGCGCACACGCAACTCGAGCACACGTGCGGTGCCCACGCGGGGCAGTATATCGTCCACCCAGCCCCGGTTGTTGTCGATGTTGCGCACCAGGGAGTAGAAGGCCAGGTCCTCTTCGATGGCGTGGCGATGCTCGCCGTCGAAGGTCAGGTGAGGGGCGACCTTGCGCCAAGCCTCCATGGCGGCCTCGGTATCGGCACGGGTGAAGCCGTGCATGGCGGCGGCAAACAGCGCACCGCTGCCGCGACACTCGGGGCCGATACAGTTGGGCACTTGCGTTATGGCGGCATAGTCTCCCCGCAGGCGGGCCTTGGCGTCCCGGGCTGCCTGCCAGCGACTGCCGAGCTGGCGACCCAGGTAGCCGGCAAGGCCGCTTTCGCCCTGCTGCCAGGCCAGCATCTTGCGCTCCCAGATATCGACTTCGCTGATCTCCCCCTTTTCCCGCAGGTGACGGAACAGGGTATCGCAGGCCGACGGCTGTGAGCTGCCCACGTGCCAGAGTTTCCGGCCTCCCTCTGCGGCAGCCTGCGGATTGCTGCCCAGCAGCGCCGTGTAGTAGTGGCACTGCCGCTCGGCCCCCGTGGGTTCACCATCGGCGACGGCGAGGACGGCACCGTAGCGGCCGGCACTGCCGTAGCGGCTGATGGCCTGGCCGCGCATCCACTCGGCCAGGGGAGCGTCCTGATGGCGCTCGATGTAAGCCAGTACCTGGCTGGGCTCGGCCTGGGGCAATTGATGGCGCAGACGGTGGTACTCCACGTAGCCGGAGAGCACATGGCCGTCGATCGCGCTGTCGTCAATCTTGTCCCACTGCTGGTTGCGTGCCGCCTCCAGGGCCTCGCGCAGAGCGCTGTCACTAGGCTGGGCATGGGCAATGAGCGGCAGGCTGATGACTGCCGCCGCGAGCCAGGCGGCGGCGCGGATAACCGGGTGTCGATGGCGCATGGTGTCGGCCTCCGGAAGGCTGAAGTCGGAACCTCTGTATCGTCGCCCATTGGAGCATATTTGAGTAGTGGTTGGGTGACGTTTTACAGAGTAATGGTTAGTAGCGTTTAACGCCCGACCGCTTGTGCGGACGCATCCCGAAGGCTAGGCTAAGAAAGTTTCAATCAAACGCTTGTTGGGTGGCTTCGGGGGTGTGGATGTGAGCCAAGATAAACAAACTGCCGAGGCCGTCGGTCCTGGCCCCGAGGCCTGGCGAACCGCTCTGACCCGGTTCGTCAACGTGATTCCGCATACCCGGGAGTTGGGGCTCGAGGTGATCGGCGTGGTTCCTCCGGAAGTGACCATGCGGCTTCCCTGGCGGGACGAGCTGCTTGGCGATACCACCCGGGGACTGGTACATGGCGGTGTGCTAACCATGCTGCTGGATACCGTGTGCGGCTCGGCGGTGCTCTGCGGGTTATCCTCGCCGGAGGTCTGCCCGACGCTGGATCTCCGCGTCGATCATTACCGGCCTGCGGTGGCTGGTCTGCCCATCATGGCCAGGGCCCGTGTGCTGTCGGTGACCGAGTCGGTGGTCTTCACCGAAGGCACGCTCTGGCAGGATTCAGAGCGTCCGATTGCTCGTGGCATCGGCAACTTCATGCGCCTGGGGCCGCGCAATACGCCGCCGGGGTTTGGTGAGGCGCTGTTCGGTGAAGCGAATGACGGAGCGAACGATCATGCTTGACGACTTTCACGATGCAGCCTGGCTGGAGAAGACCCGGGCCGAGGGGGATGTGGCCGCCTGGCTGGCACGGGTGCCCTATACCCGCTTCATAGGCGTATCGGCATCACCTGACGCCGAGGGTGACGGCATGGTCTTTCATCTCGAACCCCACGCGCACAATGTCGGTAATATCCTGCTGCCGGCCATTCACGGCGGGGTGGTTGCCGCCTTCATGGAGACGGCGGGCACTCTCGATCTGATGCTCGCGGCGCGGACCCCCCGGTTGCCGCGCATCGTCGACTTCTCCATTGACTATCTGCGCGCTGCCCGCGTGATAGCCACCCACGCCCGCTGTCGCCTGCTGCGGGAAGGTCGTCGCATGGCCAATGTTCAGGTCACGGCCTGGCAGGAGCGTGAGGCGGAGCCCGTGGCCACGGCGCGCCTGCACTTCGTCCTGGGTGTCCCGGAAGACCCCGACGCTTGAAATTTCCCCCTCGGGCCCCATATCGCAGAACAGTTCTACACGTGCGACGCCATGGCGGCGTCGCCGCTGGTTCAAGCCATGAGGTAACCGATCCATGTCCACTATCGCTCACGAGGAAACGCTCGGCTTCCAGACCGAGGTCAAGCAGCTGCTGCACCTGATGATCCACTCCCTCTATTCCAACCGGGAGATATTTCTACGCGAGCTGATCTCCAACGCTGCCGACGCCTGCGACAAGCTGCGCTATGCGGCGCTGGATAACGATGCCCTGTACGAGGGGGACAGTGAACTGCGCATCGAGATCGAGCACGATCAAGAGGCCGGCACGGTAACGGTGCGCGACAACGGCATCGGCATGAACCGTGACGAGGTGATACAGAACCTGGGCACCATCGCGCGTAGCGGCACCGCCGAATTCCTCAAGCAGCTCTCCGGCGAGCAGCAGAAGGACGCCAGGCTGATCGGCCAGTTCGGGGTGGGCTTCTACTCCAGCTTCATCGTCGCCGATGAGGTAACGGTGCGTACTCGCAAGGCCGGCTCGGACAAGTCCGAGGGTGTCGAGTGGCGATCCAGGGGCGAAGGGGAGTTTACCGTCGCCGATGTCGAGAACGAGCGGCATGGCACCGAGATCGTGCTGCACCTCAAGTCGGATGCCAAGGAATTTGCCGACGACTTCCGTCTCAAGAGCTTGGTGCGCAAGTACTCCGACCATATCGAGGTGCCGGTACGCATGCCCAGGGTCGAGACCGCCAAGGACGACGACGGCAAGGAGATCGAGGGTAGTGAGGTCACCACCTGGGAGACCGTCAACGAGGCCACCGCGCTCTGGTCCCGCCCCAAGAGCGAGATCTCCGACGACGAGTACAAGGCGTTCTACAAGCACGTGGCCCATGACTTCAGCGATCCGCTGGCCTGGAGCCACAACAAGGTCGAGGGCAAGCTCGAATATACCAGCCTGCTCTACGTGCCGGGGCGTGCGCCCTTCGACCTCTACGAGCGGGATGGCGCCCGTGGCGTGAAGCTATACGTGCAGCGCGTCTTCATCATGGATGACGCAGAGCAGTTCCTGCCGCTCTACCTGCGTTTCATCAAGGGTGTGCTCGATACCCGCGAGCTCTCTCTCAACGTTTCCCGGGAGCTGCTGCAGCAGGACCCCAAGGTCGAGAAGATCAAGAGCGCGCTGACCAAGCGGGCGCTGGACATGCTCAAGAAACTGGCCAAGGACAAGGAGGCCTATCAGACCTTCTGGAACACCTTCGGGGCCGTGCTCAAGGAGGGGCCGGCGGAAGACTACGCCAATCGCGAGAAGATCGCCGGGCTGCTGCGCTTCTCGTCAACCCACACCGATAGTGCCACCCAGGACCAGTCGCTGGCCGACTACGTCGAGCGCATGAAGGAGGGGCAGGCCAAGATCTACTACATCGTGGCCGACAGCTTCAATGCGGCCAAGTCGAGCCCTCACCTGGAGATCTTCCGCAAGAAGGGTATCGAGGTGCTACTGCTCTCCGATCGCATCGATGAGTGGCTGATGAGCCACCTCACCGAATTCGAAGGCAAGACCCTGGTCGACGTGGCCAAGGGCGAGCTGGACCTCGGTGAGATCGAGGGCGAAGAGGAGAAGAAGGCCCAGGAGGAGACCGCCAAGGCCAAGGAGGACCTGGTCAAGCGGGTCAAGGAGGCGCTGGGCGATGAGGTCCAGGAGGTCAAGGTGACCCATCGCCTGATCGATTCACCGGCCTGTGTGGTGCTGCCGGAGCACGAGATGGGCTTTCAGATGCGCCGCATCATGGAAGCCGCCGGTCAGAAGGTGCCGGAGGTCAAGCCGATCCTCGAGCTCAACCCGGAACATGTGCTGGTCGATCGGCTCGAAGCGGCAGAGGGTGATCGTTTCGCCGATCTGGCGCGTATCCTGCTGGATCAGGCGATCATTGCCGAGGGTGGGCATCTCGACGACCCGGCGGCCTACGTCAAGCGGCTCAATGCGCTGCTGACGACCTGATCCGTCCAGGGGCATTATCCCATTGCAACACCATGCCACAGGCCGCCTTCGGGCGGCCTGTGCAGCCGTCTCTCTTACGCCTCAAATCACCCTTGACGTCAACGTCACCCCTCCTTTTTTCCGTTATTTCAGCCGGATAGTGCTACCTTTGGTTGCCATCGACCAGGCGCGCTGCTGTTGTGCATTGCGTCATGGTCAGGTATGAATAGTGGGTTTGACCTATCCGAAACCTCGATAACATATAAGGGAGATCCAACGTGAAGATTGGTGCACCCAAGGAGCTCGCCCAGGGGGAGGCACGCGTTGCGCTGACCCCTGACAGTGCGCAGCTCATCCATAAGCTTGGACACGAATGCCTGATCGAATCCGGGGCCGGTAGCGCTGCCGGCTTCGACGACGATGCCTACCGCGCGGCCGGCGTCACCGTGGTGGAGAGTGCCGAGGCGCTCTGGCACGAGGCCGAGATAGTCATCAAGGTGCGTGAGCCCAGCGACGCAGAGGCAGACTCGCTGCGGGACGGCCAGACGCTGATCAGCTTCTTCTGGCCGGCCCAGAACGAGACGCTGCTGGAGCGCTGCCGGGCCAGGGGCGCCACCGTGGTCGCCATGGACATGGTGCCGCGAATCTCCCGGGCACAGAAGATGGATGCGCTGTCGTCGATGGCCAACATTGCCGGTTATCGGGCGGTGATCGAGGCAGGTAACAATTTCGGCCGCTTCTTCACCGGCCAGGTGACCGCCGCCGGCAAGGTGCCGCCGGCCAAGGTGCTGGTCATCGGTGCCGGTGTGGCGGGTCTTGCCGCCATCGGTACCGCGACGAGCCTCGGTGCGGTGGTGCGCTCCTTCGACGTGCGCCCCGAGGTCGCCGAGCAGATCGAGTCCATGGGTGCCGAGTTCCTCTTCCTCGACTTCGAGGATTCCCAGGACGGTTCCGGCACCGGTGGCTATGCGGCGCCCTCGAGCCCCGAGTTCCGTGAGAAGCAACTGGCGCTGTTCCGCGAGCAGGCGCCCGACGTGGATATCGTCATCACCACGGCGCTGATTCCCGGCAAGCCGGCGCCCAAGCTGTGGCTGGAGGATATGGTCAAGGCCATGAAGCCGGGTTCGGTGATCGTCGACCTGGCCGCCGAGAAGGGCGGCAACTGCGACCTGACCAAGCCGAACGAGAAGGTGGTCAGCGACAACGGCGTGACCATCGTCGGCTATACCGACTTCCCTTCGCGCATGGCGACCCAATCCTCGCTGCTCTACTCGACCAACATCCGGCACATGCTCACCGACCTGACGCCGGGGAAGGATGGCGCCATCGTCCACGACATGGAAGACGATGTGATCCGCGGCGCGACGGTTACTCATGCCGGCGAGGTCACCTTCCCGCCGCCGCCGCCCAAGGTCAAGGCGATAGCCGCCGCCAAGCCGAAGCCCAAGGAGAAGGCGCCGACACCGGAGGAGAAAAAGGCCGCGGAGCTTGCCACCTTCAAGGCCCAGACCAAGCGTCAACTGACGCTACTGGGTGTCGGGGGCGCCCTGATGCTGGTGCTGGGCCAGGTGGCACCGGTCTCCTTCATGCAACATTTCATCGTTTTCGTGCTGGCCTGCTTCGTCGGCTTCCAGGTGATCTGGAACGTCAGTCATTCGCTGCATACGCCGCTGATGGCGGTAACCAATGCCATTTCCGGGATCATCATTCTCGGGGCGGTACTGCAGATCGGCTCGGGGAACTGGGTGGTGGTATTTCTTGCGGCGATCTCGGTTCTGATCGCGACCATCAACATCGTGGGTGGCTTCCTGGTGACACGCCGGATGCTGGCCATGTTCCAGAAATCCTGAGCGGCGGAGTAACGACATGTTGGAACAAGGTTTTGTTTCTGCCGCAGCCATTGCGGCAAGCGTGCTCTTCATTCTCTCGCTGGGGGGGTTGAGCAATCAGGAAAAGGCCAAGCGCGCGGTATGGTATGGCATCGTGGGCATGGCCGTGGCGGTGTTCTTCACCGCCTTCGGCCCCGGGATCGGTGGCTACTGGTGGATGATCCCGATGATCATCATTGGCTCCGTGATCGGCTGGTACGTGGCCAGCCGGGTCGCCATGACCGAGATGCCTCAGCTGGTGGCGGCGCTGCACTCCTTCGTCGGCCTGGCCGCGGTGTTCGTGGCCTGGAACGCCGATCTCGAGCGGCGTCGCGTGATGGCCGCCCAGGCGATGGGCGCCGCACAGCATGAGTTCTCGGCCTTTGCCGCACTGGTGGCCACCAAGGCCCCCGATGAGCTGATGTTCCTGCAGATCGAAGTGGTGTTCGCCATCTTCATCGGGGCCATCACCTTTACCGGTTCGATCATCGCCTTCGGCAAGCTGGCCGGCAAGGTGGACGGCAAGCCCAACCAGCTCCCGGGCGGGCATATGCTCAACGCCGGCGCTGCAGTGCTGTGCTTGGTGCTGGCGATCGCCTATATTGCCGGGGCGGGCTTCTGGACGCTGCTCCTGCTGGCACTGCTGGCCTTCTTCATCGGCTGGCACCTGATCATGGGGATTGGCGGCGCCGACATGCCGGTGGTGGTGTCGATGCTCAACAGTTATTCGGGTTGGGCAGCGGCGGCGATCGGCTTCACACTCTCCAACGACCTGCTGATCGTGACCGGTGCATTGGTGGGCTCTTCCGGCGCCATTCTTTCCTACATCATGTGCAAGGCGATGAACCGCAACTTCGTGAGCGTCATCCTGGGTGGCTTTGGTGCCGCGCAGACTGGCGCCGCGGCTGAGATCGAGGGCGAGCAGGTGGCCATCGACGCGGCAGGCGTGGCCAGTTCGCTGAACAACGCCAACAGCGTCGTCATCGTGCCGGGTTACGGCATGGCGGTGGCCCAGGCCCAGAACGCGGTGAGCGAACTGGTGCGCAAGCTGCGTTCGGCGGGCAAGGAGGTGCGTTTCGCCATTCACCCGGTGGCAGGGCGCCTGCCGGGGCACATGAACGTACTGCTGGCCGAGGCCAGGGTCCCCTACGATATCGTGCTGGAAATGGACGAGATCAACGACGATTTCCCCAAGACCGACGTCACGATTGTCATCGGCTCCAACGATATCGTGAACCCTGCCGCCCAGGATGACCCCAACAGCCCCATCGCCGGCATGCCGGTGCTCGAGGTCTGGAAGTCCGCGGTCGTCTTCGTCTGCAAGCGTGGCCAGGGTACGGGCTACTCGGGCATCGAGAATCCGCTGTTCTACAAGGACAACACGCGGATGTTCTATGGCGATGCGCGCGAGAGCATCGATTCGCTGCTGTCATTGATCGACTGACGCAATCGGCCGGGTCGGCATGGACGGCCCGGTGCTATGCTAAGCACCAAGCAGCGCCCCCGAAGGGGGCGCTTTTCGTTACACTCTACTCTCAACCGGACTTTATTCTGGGGCGACCATGTCAGATGATCCCATGCGGGTGGCGGTGCTGGGCGGAGGCAGCTTCGGTACGGCGCTTGCCAGCATTGCCGCCGACAACGGGGCAAAAGTGTGCCAGTGGCTACGCGACGCCGAGCTGGTGGAGCAGATCAACCGCGAACACCGAAACGGCCGCTACCTGCCCGATTTCGCCATCAATCCGGGGGTGAAGGCGTCGAGCGATATGCAGGCAGTGCTCGAGCGGGCGGAACTGGTTCTCGTGGCGATTCCTTCCAAGGCCTTTCGCGACGTCGTGCGTCAGGCACGCCCCTGGCTGCGTGCCGACCAGATCCTGGTCAGTACCACCAAGGGTATTCAGGAGGATGGCTTCAAGCTGATGAGCCAGATTCTCCAGGAGGAGACGGGCTTCACCCATATCGGGGTGATCTCGGGGCCCAATCTGGCCACGGAGATCGCCCAGAAACAGCTTACCGCCACGGTGGTGGCCAGCGATGACCCGCTGACTCGCACCCGGGTGCAGCAGGCGCTGAGTTGCGATTATTTCAGGGTCTATGCCAGCAACGACCGCTATGGTGTGGAACTGGGCGGGGCGCTCAAGAATATCTATGCCATCGCCGCCGGCATGGCCGCCGCCCTGGGCATGGGCGAGAACACCCGCAGCATGCTGATGACCCGTGCGCTGGCCGAGATGGGTCGGTTTGCGGTGGATCAGGGAGCCAACCCCATGACGTTTCTCGGGCTTGCCGGGGTCGGCGATCTGATCGTGACCTGCTCGTCGGACCTGTCGCGCAACTATCGAGTCGGCTATGCGCTGGGTCAGGGGAAGCCCCTCGATGAGGCGGTGGCGGCCCTGGGTCAGGTGGCCGAGGGGGTCAATACGGTGCGCCTGGTGCGCGACAAGGCCCGTGAGGACGACGTCTACATGCCCCTGGCCGAAGGGCTCTACCAGGTGCTTTTCGAGGGTGTGCCGGCGCGGGAAATGGCGCGCATGCTGATGCGAGGGGAGCAGAGCAGCGATGTGGAATTCCTGCTTTCGAGGGAGGACGTGCAGCGGGCCCACCGGCGGGTAGAAGCCGCCGACGATCCGTCCGGGGCGAGCCGGCGGGAGGTGCGCGATGAGTAAGCGAGTGTTGATCATGCGCCATGGCGAGGCCGGCCCGGGCAGCGTCGATGCCGAGCGCAAGCTTACCGCTCGCGGTCATGCCGAAGCTGCGCGCATGGCCGACTGGCTGCAGTACCAGGAGCTCGATGAGGCGCGAATCCTCACCAGTCCCTATGTGCGCGCCCGG
Organism: Halomonas sp.; assembly: GCA_007129225.1. Lineage (GTDB taxonomy): Bacteria > Pseudomonadota > Gammaproteobacteria > Pseudomonadales > Halomonadaceae > Halomonas. The sequence goes on along the minus strand of SKVX01000099.1, from coordinate 4,429 downwards.
CAGACCGCGGACCATGTGGCGGCCAGCCTGGGCCGTGAGGTCGAGACCCTGGCCATGGTGACGCCTGACGATCCCCCCGAGGCGGTGAGTGACTGGCTGCTGGAGCAGCCTGGTCGAGAGCCACTCGTGTTGGTCAGCCACATGCCGCTGGTGGGTGCGCTGGCGGGGCTGCTGGTCGAGGGGCGAAGCGACCGCGGCCTGGCCTTTCCCACGGCGGCCGTGGCTGAGCTCGAGGCCGAGGTGTGGGCGGCGGGCTGCGCCAGGCTGCGACGTTTCATGGCGCCGAACGACGTCACCTGGCCGGATGAAGGCCCCTGATCTCGGCAGCGGTGCCATGACATGAGCAGACCGGCTTAGATCAGCCCGGCGAGGCGCAGACCGAAAACACCCAGGGTGATGGTCACACTGGCCATCAGGGTGGTCAGGGCGATGATATTGGCGGTGAGGACGGCATTGCCGCCCATCGCCTTGGCCATCACGAAGGCCGCCGCTGCCGTGGGGCTGGCGAAGAACAGGAAGAGGACGCCGAGTTCGCGTCCCTGGAAGCCGACCAGCCAGGCGGCTCCTGTGGCCAGCGCCGGTATCGTGATCATCTTCATCAGGCTGGCACTGGCGGCCAGCCGTCCCGATGCCCGGATCGAGCCCAGTGAAAGGGTGGCGCCGATACAGATCAGTGCCAGCGGAAGGGTCAGCGAGGCAAAGTACTCCCCTGAGGTCATCAGCCAACCGGGAAGGCGCCACTCCATGGCGGCCACCGGCACCGCCACGACCACGGCCAGGATCAGCGGGTTGTGCGCAATATGCGAAATGATGCTGCGCCAGTCGGTGCTGTGGTCTTCTTGGTAGGTGGTTAGTGCAATCACCGACAGGGCATTATAGGTAATGATGACCACGCCGAGTAAGAGACCTCCAGCAGAGAGCCCGTAGTCTCCATACAGGCTTGCTGCAAGCGCGAGACTAACTATGCCTGCGTTGCCGCGGAAGGCTGCCTGGACATAGACGCCGCGGTCCGCATGCGGCACGCGCAGCGTGGCCCAGCCCCAACTGAACAGGAAGCTGCCCAGGGTGGCCAGGGCAAAGAAGCCGAGCAGCAAGGGGTTCAGCGTGGCGTCCAGGTCGGCCTTGATGATGCTGAGAAAGATCAGCATCGGCAAAGTGCCTTTGAAGACCAGCAGCGAGGCGGTGTTGATGAAGGGCTGATCGATCCAGCCGGCACGCTTCAGGCCGAGGCCGATGAAGACCATGATGAAGACCGGCAGGGTGACTTCCAGGGTGCCGAAGAAAACGTCGATCATTTCCATTCAGCGAGCCAGCCACAGGCCGACGGTCACGGCGGCGATCACGGTGATCCAGAAGACACGGTTACGGATTCGGGTATCACGCGGGGGGCGTGGCGCTGGCATGGCGAGACTCCGGTTGGCCTGGGCGTGGGCATGGGTCAGTCGAGGGTTCAACTTGGCGAAATAGGGTAAACCCGTTAGCCTGCTATCGCCACAGACATTATGTCTTGCTTGACACTGGACACTATCATGACCGTTTCCCCCGCTAGCCATCGACCGCGATTGATCTTCGCCCATGCCAATGGCTTTCCCGGCATGAGCTACCGCAGCCTGCTGGCGCCGCTGCGCGAGCGCTTCGACGTTCACCCGGTCGATCGCCTGGGCCATCACCCCGACTACCCGGTCGGTCACAACTGGCTGGCACTGCGTGATGAGCTGCTCGACCACCTGACCCACAGCGAGGAGCCCGCCATCGGCGTGGGGCACTCCATGGGCGGTGTGCTGATGGCCATGGCCGCCGAGCGTGCCCCCGAGCGCTTTCGCTGCGTGGTCATGCTGGACCCGCCGCTGATGCTGGGGCTGGACGCCTGGGGGATGAAGATGGCCAAGCGCTTCGGCTTCATCGACCGAGTCACGCCGGCGGGCAAGTCCCGGGGGCGGCGGTCGGCGTGGCCCGATCGTGACGCCATGGCCAATCACCTGCGTCGTCGCGGTCTGTTCCGGCGCTTTACGCCCGATGCGCTGCATGACTATGTCGAGGGGGGCACCCGGCTGCGCGACGATGGCTCCGCCGAGCTGGTGTATGACCCTGCCATCGAGACCGAGATATTCCGTCAGCTTCCCGACCATCTGACTCGCCTCCCGCAGCGCCTGCAAGTGCCCTTCGGCCTGATTGCCGGCCGTGACTCCGACCTGATCACGCCGGCTCGCCGACGCCGGCTCGAACGACATCGGATCAAGCTGTCGCTGGTGCCGGGCACGCACATGTTTCCCATGGAGCATCCCGAGGAGACTCGCCAGGGGCTGTTGGCCATGCTGGAAGAGCTGCTGGAGGTATCGGCATGAGCGACCCACGAGCCATTAGCCTGGCCGGCGGACGACTCGCGGGATTGTGCTGGGGCGCCGAGCAGGCCCCGACCTGGTTGGCGCTGCACGGCTGGCTGGATAACGCGGCGAGCTTTATGCGACTGGCACCGCTTCTGGTACGACGTCTGAGCATACGGATCGTGGCCATCGACTTCACCGGGCACGGCCATTCGCAACATGTCGCGGGCGATTATGCGCTATGGGACTACTGCCACGACCTGCTGGATGCCGCCGATGAGCTGGGCCTGGAGCGGGCCACGCTACTGGCCCACTCCATGGGGGCGGGCGTGTCCTGCCTGACCGCTGCAGCGCTACCCGAGCGCGTTGATCGGCTGATCCTGATCGATGGCCTGGGAGCGCTTACCACCCCGGCCGGCGACGCTGCACAACAACTGCACAAGGGGCTTCGTGCCTCCCGTCGCTCCTTATCGGCCGCACCACGCTATCCTGATATCAAGACCGCCGTGGCGGCACGGGTAGCCGGCGGCGTGACGCCCATCAATGCCGATACCGCAAGCCCGGTAGTGGCGCGCAACCTCAGCGACGAGGGCGACGGGCATGTGCGCCTGCGAACCGATGGTCGCCTGCTCTGGCCCTCGCCGGTGCGTCTGACGCCCGAACAGGTCCTGGCGCTGCTGGGAGCTATCAAGGCGCCGGTGCTGTTGATCGAAGGCGACAGCGGCATATTGGGAGAGAGGGAGTCGGCGGCCGCCGCACGCTCGGCGGTCTCGGCGCTGACTCGCCGGGTGTTGCCCGGTGGCCATCACTTGCACCTGGAGCTCGGTGCTGTGGCGGCAGTGGCCCAGGCGATCGTCGACTGGCAAGTCCTGGGCGAGGGTGTGTGACAAGGAGTGACATCATGGGTGGTGCAATGAAAGCCAATACGGGCAAGCGTGTCGCCCTGACCCTTGGCAGCGGTGGGGCGAGGGGCTATGCCCATATCGGCGTGATCGACGTGCTCGAGGCCCGCGGCTACGAAGTCGTGGCGATTTCCGGCTGCTCCATGGGGGCCGTCATCGGCGGTATCTATGCGGCGGGGGAGCTCGATGCCTACCGCGAGTGGGTCTGCCGGCTCGACTACTTCGATGTGCTCAAGCTGGTGGATGTGACCTGGAGCCCCATGGGGGCCATGCGCGCCAGCAAGGTGATGAGCAAGCTGGAGGAACTGGTCGGTGACTGCCTGATCGAGGACCTGCCGATCCCCTTGACCACCGTGGCCACCGACCTGGCCCGCCAGCGTGAAGTATGGTTCCAGACGGGCTCGCTACTGCGTGCCATGCGTGCCTCCATCGCCATCCCCGGCGTCATCACCCCGGTGCATATCGGTGCCCAGACCCTGGTCGATGGTGGCCTGCTCAACCCATTGCCGATCATCCCTACCGCATCGGCCCATGCCGACCTCATGCTGGCGGTGAATGTCACTGCACACAGTCCACAGCCCGTGACACTGGAGGAGCTGCTACCGCCTGAGCACGGCATCGCGGCAGTGGAAGAAGAGGCTGCCTCTTCGCTGAGCGGTTGGATGGACGTTCGCGGGGCGACCCGGCGCCTGCTGGATGGGCTGGGCAACGGTGGGGCAAACGACGTGGATAATGAAGACGGGGAGGCGAAGACACCCCATGGGCGCCGCGCCTGGGGGCGGCTGGACATGATCCTGGCCTCCTTCGATATTACTCAGGCGGCACTGGCGAAGTACAAGGTGGCAGGCTACCCCCCCGATATCCTGATCGAAGTCCCCAAGACGGTCTGCGGCGCCTTAGAGTTCCATCGTGCCGAAGCCCTGATACGGCTTGGACGCCACCTTACCCTCCAGGCGCTGGACCAATATGAAGGGCGCTCCCAGGTTGGCAGCCCTGGAATGATTGTTCAGCCGCCCCAGATGCCGGCGGAACGCGAGTCGGGAGGCGGTGCCTGATAGAATGCCTGGCCAGGCACCGTCAGTTTTCAGACCAAACCTGATCCTACAGCTGTCTTTTTCCTGCTGCGTCAGGCTATTGCCACCCGGTCGGCGCATCTTTAGATCACGACTGGAGGCCGAAGGACTCCCGGCGGTGTTGCCGATG
>SKVX01000100.1 GCA_007129225.1 Halomonas sp. | reverse complement strand
TCAGGACCCGGCATCGCAGTGCCAGGGATGTGCGTATCCGAACCATGCTGGAAGTCGAGGCCTTCCTCGACATTCATCAGCGCTGGCAGCGCCTGGGCTACCCCTTCGAGCACCTGGTTCCCTCGCTGGCCACCGCGGTGGGCTCGTCCGGGGATCGTCCGGCCGCCCTGGCCGAACTGATGGGCATCATCCTCAACGACGGTGCGCGGCTGCCGACACTGCGCATCGACGACCTGCATTTCGCGGCCGATACGCCTTACGAAACCCGCTTCCAGCCCTCCGATCGACTCGCCAAGCAAGTCATGGAACCGGAAGTGGCGGCCACGCTACGTGAAACGCTTTCCAGCGTGGTGGATGGGGGCACCGCCCGGCGGCTTCAGGGGAGCTTTACCCTGGAGGATGGGTCCGCCCTGCCCCTGGGCGGCAAGACTGGCACCGGAAACAACCGCTTCGAGACCGTGACGCGAGGCGGCCAGGTTATCGACTCCAGGGCACGCAATCGCACCGCCACCTTCGTGTTCTATCTTGGGGACAACCATTTCGGCACCCTGACTGCCTACGTGGCGGGCAGTGAGTCGGACCGCTTCCGTTTCACCTCGGCGCTACCGGTTCAGGTACTCAAGGGCATGGAGCCGATTCTTCGCCCCCACCTCGAGCCCGAACGAAGCACCTGTGAACCCGGCGAGAAGCCGCTTGAAATGCATTTCGCCGGGTCGTGAGCAGGCGGGTCATGCCTCGGTCCTGGCTGCCTCCCCTTCCTCGTCGGGTGAACCGGCACGGCGGTAGGGAATACCGAACAACAGCGAGTAGAGCACCGGAACGGCGATCAGCGTCAACAGCGACGCGAAGGCCAGTCCTGCCATGATCGTCACCGCCATGCTGTTGAAGAAGGCATCGGCCAGCAGCGGAAGCATGCCGAGACTGGTGGTGCCCGCCGCCAGTGCCACGGGGCGCAGGCGGCTGATGCTGGCATCGATCAGGGCCCCCAGGCGCTCCTTGCCGGACTGGATCTGGGCATCGATCTCATCGACCAGCACGATGGCGTTCTTCATCAGCATGCCCGACAGGCTGAGCATTCCCAGCAGAGCCGTGAACGAGAAAGGCAGCCCGGTCAGCAGCAGCCCGATTACCACGCCACAGATCGACATCGGTACCACCAGCCAGATGATCAGCGGCTGGCGCAGCTTGCCGAACAGCAGTATCGATACCAGCAGCATCGAGACGAAACTCAGTGGCAGTTGCCGGGCCAACGACTCCTGGGCGTCGGTCGAGTTCTCGTACTCACCGCCCCAGGAGAGCGAATAGCCCGGCGGCAGCGTCATGGCTTCAATGTCGCTGCGAACCGCCGACAGCGCGCCCGCCGATGTCTGCCCTTGTGCCGGCTCCGCCTGGACCGTCAGCGTCCGCACCCGGTTGCGGCGGTGTATCTGCGCCTCCTCGCTCTGGGTCTCGAAGGCGTCGACCACCTGGGCAATGGGGATGAAGCGTTGTTCGGCATTGCTCCAGACCAGGCGATCGATCAGCCTCGAAACGTCATGGCGTTCGCCAGCGGGCGGGCGCGCCACGATCGGGATGAGGTTGTCCCCCTCCCGGTAGGTGCCGGCACGCACCCCGGAAGAGGCAAACTCGAGCGTCTGGGCCAGTTCGTCGCGACTGACGCCGGCAATACGGGCACGCTCCTCGTTGAAGGTGGGAACGACCACCGTCTCCTGCTCGCGCCAGTTATGACGCACGTCGACCAGCGCGGGGTTGGCCCGCATGACTCCCTCGGCTTCATCGGCCAGCCCACGCAAGACGGCAGAATCGCTGCCGTGGAAGCGTGCCTCGACCTGAGCCCCTGCGCCGGGCCCGAACTGGATTCGCTCGGTTCGGACCCTGGCCGCGGGATAGGCCGCCTGCAAGTTGGCGTCGATGACGGGATCGAGCTCGGCGATTCGCTCAAGGCTCTCTGCCCTCACGACGAACTGGGCATAGGCGGGGTCGGGCTGCTCGGGAACATAGGTCAACATGAACCGCGTCGCCCCCCGTCCGATGAAGGTCGAGACGGCTTCGATCCCCGGCTTGCCCAGCAGGTAGGATTCGATCTCCTCGGCATCTCGCTGCGTGGCGCGGATGTCACTGCCCTGGGGTAGCTGGTAATTGACGTAGAAAATCGGGGTATTTGAGTCGGGAAAGAACGACTGCGAAAGAAAGGTGAAACCCCAGATGCAGGCTGCAGTAAGGGCAACCAGCAGTCCCACGGTCAAGACGCGCAGCCTCACCGCCGCCGTGAGGAAGCGGGCATAAAGACGGTAGACCAGGCCTGCGTAAGGCTCATTGTCGTCCCCGGTATCGGCGCCTCGGAAGAGGTAATGGCCAAACAGGGGGGTGACGGTGATGGCCAACACCCAGCTCAGCAACAGAGAGATTGCGATCACCGCAAACAGGGAGAACAGGAATTCACCGGTGACATCGTCGGAGAGACCGATGCCGGAGAAGGCCAGGATGCCGATGACGGTGGCCCCCAGCAGGGGGACCTGGGTTCGCTTGGCCGCATCACTGGCAGCTTCCTTGACGGACTTGCCACGCTGGATGTTGATCAGCATGCCTTCGGCCACGACGATGGCATTGTCCACCAGCATGCCCATGGCGATGATCAGCGCCCCCAGTGAGACCCGCTCCATCTCGATGGAGAATACCCACATGAAGAACAGCGTGCCCAGGACCGTGAGCAGCAACGTGGCACCGACCACCATGCCGACTCGCCAGCCCATGAACAGGCAGAGTACGGCGATCACGATGGTGACCGAAATCGCCAGGTTGACCAGGAAGTCATTGATCGCATCATCGACCACGTGATGCTGCTCATAGATGGGATGGAGCTCGACCCCGAGTGGGATTCGCCCTTCCAGCGACTCGAGGTGACGCTCGACGGCATTGCCCACTTCGACGATATTGGCCTCGGCCAGCCCCGCCACCGCCAGGGTGAAGGCCTGCTCGCCGTTGTGGCGTATGACATGCCCCGGCAATTCCACCGGCTGGCGATAGACCTCGGCGATATCGACCAGGGAGATCTGCTCGGTGGTACCGGGCCGGCCGATGCGAATCGACTCGATATTGGCCACGCTGTCGACGCCGGCCCGGGCGACGATACGCACATGCCCATCGCCGATGCGCATCGAGCCGGCATCGGTGACTCGGTTCTCGGTCTGGATGGTATTGATGACGTGATCGACCGGAATTCCCAGGGTGATCAAGCGCTCGTTGGGAATCTCGATGTAGATCGTCTCTTCACGCTCACCGGCAGTCGTGACCCTCGCCACATTCGGTACGGTCAGCACCTCGCGCTGAAGAAACCGCGAGATATCCCGAATCTCATCATGAGCGTAGCCCGCCGCCGTCACCGCATAGAAGATGCCATAAACCTCGCCGAAGTCATCATTGACCCGCGAGGTCAAGGCACCCTCCGGTAATGTCACCTGGGCATCATTGACCTTGCGCCGCAGCTCATCCCAGATCTGCGGCAGCTCATGGCTGCGGTAGGTCGAGGCCACCTCCACCTCGATCTCGGAGCGCCCCGGCAACGACAGCGACTCGATCACGTCTATCTGCTGCAGCTCCTGGATCGCCATCTCCAGGCGCTCGGTGACCTCCTCCTCGACCTCCTTGGCGGTCGCACCGGGGTATTGGGTATTGATGATGGCATTGGGTATGGTGAACGAAGGGTCCTCCAGCTTGCCCAGGCTGTTGAACCCCCAGATGCCCCCTAACAAACAAACGACCACGATCAGCCAGGTATAGAGAGGCCGCTCGATCGAAGTCCTGGCGATATCCATATCCTGCTCCCGGTCAAAGCGCCTCTTCCATCGGTCGTACGCGCTCCCCTTCCTGCAGCAGATGCCCCCCCGCTGCGACGATACGCTCCCCCTGCTGCAGGCCAGCCACCACCGGCACCATCTCGCCGTGCACCTCGCCTACCAGAACGCCCCGCGTCTCGACGCGCCGATCGTCATCGCGATAGACCCAGACCCGGAAATTCCCCTCGCCGTCCTTGTCCAGGGCGGCAAGCGGCACCATCAGTGCACCATGTTCGACGGCATCGGTCAGCGCCACCGTGACGGCTACCGTCATGCCCGGCAATGCGCCTACCACTTCGTGATCAACGATGGCGAAGTCAACCTCATAGGTCTGGGCAACCTCGTCGGGCTCCGTGACATGCTCGCGATACGCCAGGCGAAATCTCTCGCCGGGAAGGGAAAGCAGTTCACCCTCGACCTCGAACCGCTGGGGATCGACCACGTATTGCATCAGCGACTCGGGCACATTAAAACGTACCCTCAGCTCGGTCACGTCCTGCACACGCACGATGGCGGTGTTGGGCTGGACATTGCTGTGGTTCTCGATCAGTCGCCTCGTTACCTGCGCATCGAACGGGGCGTTGATGGTGGTGTAGGAGAGATCTTGCCGGGCGCTGTCCCGCTGAACGGCGGCGAGGTCATAGGTGGTCCGTATCTCATCGAACGCCGATTGGGAAATCGAATTGCGCTCGAGCAGTTGCCGGGTTCGCTCCATCTCCCTTCTCGCCAGTTGATATTCCGCCTCGGCACGCCTGACCGCCAGCTCATAATCGGCGGGATCGAGCCGGGCGATCAGATCGCCCTGGGGTATCACCTCGCCCTGGGTCGCCGGCAGTTCGGTCAGTTGCCCCCCTACTCGAAACGAAAGGTCTACGGTCCGCAGTGCCTCGACCCGTCCGACGAAGCGACGACTCGGCAAGTGGGTCTGCCCACTCACCTCGACGAGCTTGACGACCCGAGGCGCCTGCTCGGCATCCCCCGGGGGCGAGCCATCACCACAGCCCGCCAGCGTCAGCAGCGCCAGAAGCAGCAAAGCCGGCTTCATGTTTCCACCTCCCTGTCGTAATCCCCGCCCCCTGCCGTACCCGGCGGCTGGGCCTGTCGCATAGCGCCCCACCGGCAGAACGGACAACACAACATAGCCTAGAAAAGGGCCTTGCACGATCAGGGTAGCGCCTGTCCCGGCATATTCAAACACATGTTTGATACCCGAGTCACGCCACCTATGCCCCGATCGCACAACGAAAAAAGCCCGGTGTTGGCGCGCCGGGCTGGGGGTAGCATCAAGCGTTCAGGACGCCTAGCGGCAAGGCACCACTTTGCGCAGGGTATCCTTGGCCCAGAGCACCTGGCCGTCGGGGGTCTTGCCGTGCTCGTTCCAGCGCTCGGTGATCTCGACGCAGAATGAGCCGGCATTTTCCGTACGCACGTCCGGATTGGATGGGCGGTCACCGCCGATTCTCAAGAGATCGGGGTTGTCCGTGGTGTAACGCGGAGCAATGGTAGTGTTACTGGCACAACCGGTGACGAAGAGAGCCACCAGCAGAATGGGCAAACAGCGGCGCAGCGGCATGTTCACAAACCCTCGGAGATTACGATGATCGCTCCGGCAGACATTGCCGGTAGCGCTAAATAGCATCGCTTTCCCACCTGCGTCAATCTTTTTCGAACAGTGTTCTCATCGCCTGGATGGCAAGCCTCGCCTGGCTGTGCCAACCTGCCTGAGACCGTAAAAACGCGACAAGGAAACGACGATGATCGACCTCTGGACCTGGACTACCCCGAACGGCCGCAAGGTTTCCATCCTGCTGGAAGAGCTCGGCCTGCACTATCGTGCTCACGCCGTGGATATTTCCCAGGGCGAGCAGTACGAGCCGGCATTCCTGGCGGTAAGCCCCAACAACAAGATCCCGGCGATACGCGATAATGAAACCGGCATCGCGCTGATGGAGTCGGGGGCCATCATGGTCTACCTCGCCGAGAAATGCGGCCGCTTCCTGCCCGACGACCTGGAGGGCCGCCACCGTACGCTGGAGTGGTTGATGTGGCAGATGGGCGGTATCGGCCCCATGCTGGGCCAGGCCCACCACTTCCTGCACTTCAATCCGGGGAAGGCAGCCTACGCCGAGGAGCGCTTTCACGGCGAGGCACAGCGCCTGTACGGCGTCCTCGACAGACGACTCGACGAGACGGCGTACCTCGCCGGTGACTATGGCATCGCCGACATGGCCACCTGGCCATG
>SKVX01000433.1 GCA_007129225.1 Halomonas sp. | reverse complement strand
GTGACGCTCTGCTACCGCCGCCCGCGGCGGTTGCCCGACTGGCCCTACAACCTGTTCTGCATGATTCATGGCACTCGTCGCGACCGGGTTCTGGCCGCGCTGGACGAGATCGTCGAGCGCCAGGCCCTGCAGGCCATTCCCCACCGCGTGCTGTTCAGCCTCAAGGCCTACAAGCAGCGCGGGGGTCGCTACACCCGAGAGGACGACAGCCATGATCGCAGAACGACTCAGCCGGCCTGAGCCGGCGGAGCTGGACGCCGCCGACCGGCGCATCATCAACCGCCTGCAGGATGGCCTGCCGTTGGTCGAGTCGCCCTTTGCCGCCGTGGCGGCGGAAATCGACCTGAGCGAGGGTGAACTGCTCTATCGGCTCGAGCGGCTGCGGGACAGCGGCGTACTCAGCCGCTTCGGCCCCATGTACCACGCCGAGCGACTGGGCGGCGGGCTCACCCTGGCGGCGCTGGAAGTGCCGGAAGCCGACTTCGAGCGAGTCACTGAGGCAGTCAACGCCTTCCCCGAGGTGGCCCATAACTACCGCCGCGAGCACCGCCTCAATATGTGGTTCGTGCTGGCCACCGAGACGCCGGAAGGCATCGCCGAGGTGATAGCGGCGATCGAGGCGGCCACCGGCCTGCCGGTCTTCAATATGCCCAAGCAGGAGGAATTCCATGTCCGTCTCCACCTGCCCGTCTGAAGTGAATGCTGCGATGTCTGAGCCGGCTGGCCTGGATGCCGTCGACCGCGCCATTGTGCTGGCCACCCAGGCCGGCCTGCCGCTGGTACCCGACCCCTGGAGCGCCGTGGGCAAGCCGCTGGGTATCGACGGGGAAGAGGTGCGCCGGCGGATGCAGGACATGCAGGCGTCCGGGATCATCCGTCGCATTGCCGCGGTGCCCAATCACTACCGGCTGGGCTACCTGGCCAACGGCATGACCGTATGGGACGTGGATGACGCCCATATCGACCGCCTGGGTCGCGTAGTGGGGACGTTGCCGGGGGTCAGCCACTGCTACCGGCGGCCGCGCCACCTGCCGGAATGGCCCTACAACCTGTTCGCCATGCTGCATGGCCAGACCCACGCCGATGTGGAGCGCCAGGCCGACGAACTTCGCTCCCTGCTCGGTGACGCCTGCCGGGATCATCGCATTCTCTACAGCTCACGCATTCTCAAGAAGACCGGCCTGCGACTGGCCGGCCGGTCCGACAGGCAGGCCTAGGTAGAGCCAAGGCGCGCCGCTGGAGGAGTTTCCCATGTTCAGAGTTACCCGCTACATCAAGTCCCTGGTAGAGCCCACTCCGGTGCCGCCGGCGCGCAAGCCGCCGGGGCCGGTGGTGATCTGGAACCTGATCCGCCGCTGCAACCTGACCTGCAAGCACTGCTACACCACCTCGGCGGACATCGAGTTCGCCGGTGAGCTCTCCAACGCCGAGGCTCATGCCGTGCTCAATGACCTGCAGCGCTTCCGGGTGCCGGCGCTGATCCTCTCCGGGGGCGAGCCGTTGATGCGACCCGATATCTTCGAGTTGTCGCGTCGGGCGCGGGAACTGGGCATCTATACCGGGCTTTCCACCAACGGCACCCTGATCGATGAGTCCAATATCGACGAGATCGCCGACATCGGCTACGACTACGTCGGCATCAGCATCGATGGCCTGGAGGAGACCCACGATGTGATCCGCCAGCGCAAGGGGGCGTTTCGTGAGTCCATGCACGCGGTGAAGCTGTGCAAGGAGCGCGGCATCAAGGTCGGACTGCGTTTCACCCTGACCCAGCAGAACTACGAGCAGCTCGGCGACATCCTGGCGCTGATCGACGAGCACGACGTCGACAAGTTCTACCTGTCGCACCTCAACTACGGCGGCCGTGGCCACCGCCATGGCAAGCACGATGCCTGGCACCAGATGACCCGTGACGCCATGATCCAGCTGTTCGACCACTGCCGGGCGGAGTTGGCCCGCGGTGTCGAGCGCGAGTACGTCACCGGCAACAACGACGCCGACGGCCCCTTTCTGTTGATGTGGGCTCGCGAGCACTTCCCGGAGCAGGCCGAGGCCCTGGAACAGCGGCTGACCAACTGGGGGGGCAACGCCTCCGGTGAGCACATCGCCAATATCGACAACCTCGGCAATGTCCATCCGGACACCTTCTGGTGGGACCATACCCTCGGTAACGTCCGCGAGCAGCCGTTCTCCGAGATATGGCGCGACACGCAGGACCCTCTGATGCAGGGCTTCCGTCAGCGTCCGCGTCCCCTCAAGGGACGCTGCGCAGAATGCCACTTTGCTTCGATCTGCAACGGCAATACGCGGGTAAGGGCATGGAAAGTCACCGGCGACCCTTGGGAAGAGGATCCCGGCTGCTACCTCAGCAACGAGGAGATCGGCGTCGAAGAAAACCGCCAGCGCCGGGTAGCAGCCCCCTACGATGCCATCCAGAGCATCGAGCTGTAGGCCTTCACACAGAATCAGAAAGATGACCGTTGACGCTTCGGGGAGAGGCCGACCATGATCACACATCGCCATTCGCGAAACCTGAGCTTCGACCTCGACGAGGCGCCCTTGGCGTCCGGCGAGGTCGCCATCGTGGGAGCCGGTCCCGGCGACCCGGGTCTTTTGACCTTGCGTGCCCTGTCGCTGCTGCAGCAGGCCGACTGCCTGGTCTTCGACCGGCTGGTTTCCCAGGAAGTGCTGGCCCTGGCGCCGGCCTCTGCGCGCCGCTACTACGTCGGCAAGGCCTCGCGCTGCCATGCCCTGACCCAGGATGAGACCAACGCCTTGCTGGTGCGCCTGGCGGGCGAGGGCCAGCGGGTCTTGCGCCTCAAGGGCGGCGACCCCTACATCTTCGGCCGCGGCGGCGAGGAGGCCGAGTACCTGATCGAGCACGGCGTCGGCTTCCGCGTGGTGCCGGGTATCACCTCGGCGTCGGGCTGTTCCACCTACTCCGGCTTTCCGCTCACCCACCGGGACTTCGCCCAGAGCGTCACCTTCGTCACCGGCCACTGCAAGGCCGATAGTGCACTGGACCTCAACTGGGCGGCACTGGCGGTGCCCAATCACACGGCGGTGTTCTACATGGGGCTGGCCAATGCCGGGCTGATCAGTCGCGAACTGCAGCGCAACGGCTTGCCGGCGACGCACCCTGTCGCGCTGGTCGAGCGCGGCACCACGCCCCAGCAGCGCCATGTGCTGGCCACGCTGGGCGACGTGGTCGAAGTCATCGAGCGGGAAAACTTCCAGCCGCCGACCCTGATCGTGGTCGGCGAGGTGGTGCGCCTGGCCGATACACTGGCACCGGCCATGACCCGGATGACGCGTCGCGACACCGAGGCGGGTATTGATGCGAATAGCGACAGCGCCAATGCCCCGGCGGAAATGGGGAGGATGGCGCTGTGATACGACCCTCGCTGCTGTTCGGTGCCCTGCTGGGCCTGGGTCTTCCGGGTCTGCCTGCTATTGCCGATGAGCCCGACCCCAATGTGCTCTACAACCACCACTGTGCGATCTGTCATGGCGTCAGTCGCCTGGGCGGCATTGGCCCCGCGCTGCTGCCGGACAACCTCTCGCGGCTCAAGCAGGACGAAGCCTTCGAGGTGATCCACGATGGCCGCATCGCCACCCAGATGCCCGCCTACGGCGAACTGCTGGACGAAACCGAGATCGCTGCCCTGGCAGAGTGGATCTTCGAGGCGCCAGAGGTGGAGCCGAGCTGGACCGAGGAGGACATCCTGGCCAGCCATGACGTTCGTTACGCCTATGGCACCTTGCCCGACGAGCCGGTGTTCGAGGTCGAGGATCTCAAGAACCTGTTCATCGTGGTGGAGATCGGCGATCACCACGTCAGCCTGCTAGACGGCGACAAGTTCGAGCGCATCGCCCGCTTCCCGAGCCGCTATGCACTGCACGGCGGCCCCAAGTACACCCCGGACGGCCGCTATGTCTACTTCGGCTCCCGGGATGGTTGGGTGACCAAGTACGACATCTACAATCTGGAGGTCACCGCCGAGGTGCGTGCCGGCATCAATATGCGCAATATCGCGGTGTCGGCCGACGGCAACTACGTACTGGCCGGCAACTATCTGCCGCATTCGCTGGTGCTGCTGGATGCCCGTGATCTCGACCTGATTGCCACCATTCCGGTGGAAGGTCTCAACGGCGACACTTCACGGGTCAGTGCCGTCTATACCGCGCCGCCGCGCAACAGCTTCGTCGCCGCCCTGCGCGACATTCCAGAGGTGTGGGAGATCCGCTGGCCCGAGGAGCGGGCCGAGGGTGACGAGACCATTGTCGGCGACTTCGCCCTGCATCGCATGGAGGCACCGGACTATCTGGACGACTTCTTCTTCGACATGGAGTACCGCTATATCGTGGGTGCGGCTCGCGGCGGCCAGGGTGGCCAGGTGTTCGACATGGACGAGGAGGTCAAGGTCGCCGACCTGCCGCTGGAAGGCATGCCGCACCTGGGCGCCGGCATCACCTGGGAGCTGGACGGGCGCCGCGTCATGGCGATCCCCCATATCGACAAGGGGCAGGTTTCGGTGTTCGATATGACCGACTGGTCGCTGATCACCCATATCGAGACCGACGGCCCCGGCTTCTTCATGCGCAGCCACGAAAACTCGCCCTACGCCTGGGTGGACGTCTTCTTCGGACCCAATCACGACCGTATCCATGTGATCGACAAGCAGACCCTGGAGATCGTCGAGACGCTGATCCCGGAGCCGGGCAAGACCGCCGCCCACGTCGAGTTCGACCGCCGCGGCGAAACCCTGCTATTGAGCATCTGGGATGACGACGGCTACCTGCTGTGGCTCGACGGCAACACGCTGGAAGAATTGGGACGCATGCCGATGAAGCGTCCCTCCGGCAAGTACAACGTGTGGAACAAGACCCAGTACGAGGAAGGGACAAGCCACTAGGAATCATTAGAAAGAAGCATTCTTGATACCGGTCATGGTGCTTCCCGGCTCATGCGCAGACAATGGCTTTATCCAAGCGTTTGAGTCGGGTATGCCACCATGAAAACTGCCACTTCTGCACAGCAAGCTGCCTCCGGCCTGACGCGTCTTCCCGTGGCGCGTCTCGCCTTTCGTCCCTTCTTTCTGCTGGCATCGCTGTTCAGCGTGCTCTCCCTGATCGTCTGGTTCGCCTTCTGGCATGGCGACATCCTGCTGCGCCCCCATGGTGGACTCATGTGGTGGCATCAGCACGAGATGATCTTCGGTTTCGGTGCTGCCGTGGTGGTGGGGTTCCTGCTGACGGCGGTACAGAACTGGACCGGACAGCGCAGTGTTAACGGTGCCCCGCTGTTGGGGCTGGTACTCCTCTGGCTGGCAGCGCGCGTGCTGCTGGCCTACCCGATGGGCCTGCCGGCCTGGCTGCTGATCGTGCTCGATGTTTCCTTCCTGCCGCTGGCGGCACTGGTGATGGGGCGACTGGTGGTGGCGGCGCGGCTTTGGCGTAACCTGATGTTCGTGCCGGTCTTGCTGCTGCTGGCCCTGGCCAACCTGGCCATGCACCTGGGGGTCAGCCAGGGCGAGCTGCACCTGATTCGCGAGGGCGGCTACCTGGGCGTGCTGCTGATCGCCATGCTGATGGTCCTGCTCGGCGGTCGCGTCATTCCCTTCTTCACCTCCCTCAAGCTGGGCCGGCCCAAGGCCGCACAGGTGGCCTGGCTGGAGGCGCTGGCCGTGGGATCGGCACTCGGCGTGGTGCTGTTGCAATTGCTGGTGCTGTTCGGTGCGCCCGTACCGGCGGGGCTGCTAGCCCTGGTCATGCTGGTGGCCGCGGTGTCCAATCTGGTGCGCCTGGCGCGCTGGGAGGGGTATCGCACCCTGCACGAGCCGCTGCTCTGGGGCCTGCATATCAGCTATGCCTTCGTGTCCGTGGGGTTGCTGATGTGGGCCATGGCGCTGATGGGGGCCTTTCGCGTCGAGCTGGCCCTGCATGCCCTGGCCATCGGCGGTATTGCCACGATGATGCTGGCGATGATGTCGCGGGTCGCTCTGGGTCACACCGGGCGCACCATTCGCACCCTGCCGGGCATCGGCGTGGGCCTCGGCCTGATGTTCGCCGGTGCCCTGCTGCG
>SKVX01000554.1 GCA_007129225.1 Halomonas sp. | reverse complement strand
TCACGATTGAAAGGTCCTTGCATGGTGCGGCTCCTTCAGGCAGTGCCGGCTTCGCTGCGTCCCTGCAGGTTACGGTGCAGGATGGAGTGGAACTCCTCGGCGAAGTCTTCGTACTTGCCCAACAACCGGCTCGACTCGGAGGAGAGGCGGTTGTAGAAAATGACCGCGGGAATGGCCGCGAACAGGCCCATGGCCGTCGCGATCAGGGCCTCGGCAATCCAGGGGGCCACCGTGGTGAGCGTGGCCTGCTGGGTCAGCGAGAGCGCCTGGAACGACCCCATGATGCCCCATACGGTGCCGAACAGGCCGATATAGGGGCTAGCCGAGGCGACGGTGGCCAGGAATACCAGGTGCAGGGAAAGTCGCTCCTCTTCCCGAGACCAGGCGACCCGCATGCTGCGCTGAACGCCGTCGAGGATGGCGTCGGCGCTCTTGGTCTTCGCCATCAAGCGGTTGAACTCGCGGAATCCCGCGCGAAAGACCTGTTCGGCGCCCTGGGTTTCCTGCTCGGAGGGCGTTTCTCGATACAGCTCGTTGAGGTCGACACCGGACCAGAAGCGTTCCTCGAACAACTGATGGGCGTGGCGGGCGCGGCGCATGACGAAAGTGCGCTGGAAAATCACGACCCAAGAGAGGATCGAGCCGATCACCAGGATCAGCATGACCAACTGCACCACGGTGCTGGCGCTCATGATCAGGTGTGGAATTGACATCGAGTCGTTCACAGGCATCCTCGTCGAACTTTCAGTTAACCGTTGAGAACCGCGGCAATTGCCAACGGCCATGGCGTGGGCTTGAGTCGGGCAGCGTCCAGGCAAGCGATGTCGACCCTGGCTTCGCACAAGGGTTCCCCGTTACGGGTTACCGTTTGCAGAAAGCTCGCACGACAGTGGCCCGCCGAATGAATGGCGGCAGTGGCTTCCAGGGCATCATCCATGAGCGCGGGCTTGGCATAGCGACACTCGAGACGATGCACCACCAGTTGAATCCCGGCTTCCAACAGCTCGCCCTGGGTGTAGCCGTGATGGCGTAGCCACTCACTGCGAGCCCGCTCCATATACTTGAGATAATTGACGTAATAGACGATACCGCCGGCATCGGTATCCTCCATGTAGACCCGTACCGGGAGACGGAACTCGCTCACGGCCGTACCTCTCCGGCGGCATCCAGTGCCTGCTCATGGGGCGACAGCCCGAAGTGCTGCCATGCCTGGCGGGTGACCACCCTGCCCCTGGCGGTGCGCATCATCAGACCCTGCTGGATCAGGTAGGGTTCGATGACGTCCTCGATGGTGTCGCGCTCCTCGCCGATAGCGGCCGCCAGGGAGTCGACCCCTACCGGGCCGCCGTCGAACTTCTCAATCATTGCCAGCAGCAGTCGGCGATCCATGTGGTCGAGGCCATGATGGTCCACATGCAGCATGTTCAGCGCCTGGTCGGCGATGTCGGCATTCACTCGGCCGCTGGCCCGAACCTGGGCAAAGTCGCGAACGCGACGCAGCAGGCGATTGGCGATACGCGGCGTGCCCCGGGAGCGGCGCGCCACCTCGGTGGCCCCCTCGCGGTCGGTCTCCACCCCCAGCAGTCGCGCCGAGCGGGTAACGATCTCGGTGAGCTCCTTGATGTCGTAGAACTCAAGGCGCTGGACGATGCCGAAACGGTCCCGCAGTGGAGAGGTCAGCAGGCCGGCGCGAGTGGTCGCGCCCACCAGGGTGAAACGAGGCAAGTCCAGCTTGATGGAGCGTGCCGCCGGCCCCTCACCGATGACGATATCCAACTGGAAATCCTCCATGGCGGGATAGAGAATCTCTTCCACCACGGGTGACAGGCGGTGGATTTCGTCGATAAAGAGCACGTCACCCGGCTGCAGGTTGGTGAGCATCGCTGCAAGATCGCCGGCACGCTCCAGCACCGGGCCGGAAGTGGACTTCATGCCCACCCCCATTTCGGCCGCAATGATATTGGCCAGTGTCGTCTTGCCGAGTCCCGGCGGGCCGAACACCAGGGTGTGGTCCAGGCTTTCGTCACGCCCACGGGCTGCGGTAATGAATATCTCCAGTTGCTCGCGCACCCTGGGCTGGCCGATATACTCGGCCAGGCGCTTGGGGCGGATCGCATAGTCGACGCGAGCCTCACCGTCGTGCTCGCCAGCGGCGATCAGTCGATCGTTGTCAATCATGCCAGCCCCTCGCGCTCATGGGATTCATCCTGCCAGGCGACGGGTCAGTGCCGCCTTGATCATGGCCTCGGTAGAGAGGCCCTCGTCCAGGCCCGACAACATCTTTGCCGCTTCCGCGGGCTTGTAGCCCAGGCTAACCAGAGCCGCTTCGGCATCGACCAGGGGATCCTGTCGGCGTGGGGTTTCGGCGCCACTCAATCCGGCCTCCACCATGTCGGCGGGCTGCTCCCAGTGGGGGAAACGGTCACGCATCTCGATGATCAGGCGTTCGGCGGTCTTCTTGCCCACGCCCGGCAGTCGCGTCAGGGACTTGACGTCGTCATCCATGACACAGCGGATGAAGGCCGTTTCATCCATGCCGGAGAGGATCGCCAGGGCCAGCTTGGGACCTATGCCATTGACCTTGATCAGGGCACGAAACAGGGATCGCTCCTGCTCGCGGGCAAAGCCGAAGAGCAGGTGCGCATCCTCACGCACGGTAAGGTGAGTGAACAGGGAAACCGCCTCCCCGATGCCTGGTAGCGCCACCAGCGTGGTCATGGAGGCTTCCAGTTCATAGCCGACACCGGCCACGTCCACTACCAGCCAGGGCGGCTGCTTGTCGAGCAGGGTGCCACGCAGGCGTCCGATCATGGGCTTCGCTATACCGATCCTGAATGTAACAAGGCACTTAGGGCCACCATGGCGCCACTATACTGGTCGCTCAAGCGGCTGACCAGCCCAGCCTCAAACAGCGTTCGAGAATTGTTTCAAGCCGCAACAATGCGTGAATCAAGGTTGGTAATCTCGCCAGGAGCCTCCCCGGCGATGGGTGCGATGTCCACCAAAGCTGCCGGTCGTCATCAGCCCGGAACGCGCATGGGCGTGGGTCAGCGCAATGGCCAGCGCATCGGCGGCGTCGGCCTGCGGCGTTCCACCCAGCCCGAGAATGGCAACCACCATATGCTGGACCTGGGCCTTGCCGGCACTCCCCGTGCCGGTGACCGCCTGCTTTATCTGGCGCGGGCCATATTCGCTGACGGGCAAGCCATGGTTGGCGGCGCAGACAATGGCAGTGCCCCGGGCCTGCCCGAGCTTGAGCGCGGAGTCGGCGTTCTTCGACATGAATACCTGCTCGATGGCGAACTCGCCGGGCTTATGCAGTGCAATCAGTTCGCTGATCCCGGCGTAGGCCTGTGCGAGCCGCTGGGCCAGATCGTCGCCCTGCAGGCGGATACAGCCGCTGGCCACATAGCGGGGCGTCGGCCCACCGAGGTCGAGCACGCCGTAGCCGGTAATTCGCGACCCGGGATCGATGCCAAGGATCATCATGTGCAACGCCCCGGAAGCGCCCGCTGATGCTCGGTCCTGGCCCATTTGTCGTCACCGGCCATGCCCTCTCCCCTTCTATTGCTGTTGCCTGCATTGGCGATGCCGGATATGACACCGGCTCAACATGACACCGGCGCCATGAGGCGCCGGTTAACAGGGTGGCTACGCTGTCGCCGCTTACTCGTTGCCGGTCTCGGCCTTGGCCTTCTGGCGCAGGCGAATGTTGAGATCCTTGAGCTGGTCGGCGGATACCTCCCCCGGGGCGTCGGTCAACAGACAGCCGGCGCTCTGGGTCTTGGGGAAGGCGATCACTTCACGAATGGTACGCGCGCCGGCCATCAGCATCACCAGGCGGTCGAGGCCAAAGGCGAGGCCGCCATGGGGTGGCGCGCCATAGTGCAGGGCATCGAGCAGGAAGCCGAACTTCTCACGGGCCTCTTCTGCGCCGATGCCGAGAATCTCGAACACGGTACTCTGCATGGCCTGGTCGTGAATACGGATGGAGCCGCCGCCCAGTTCTGTGCCGTTGAGCACCATGTCGTAGGCCCGGGACAAGGCTACAGCGGGGTTGGACTTGAGCTCCTCGGGGCTACACGAGGGCGAGGTGAACGGGTGGTGCAGCGGGCTTAGGCGACCGTTGTCGTCGGACTCGAACATGGGGAAATCGACCACCCACAGCGGCGCCCAGGCCTGGGTATAGAGGTTGAGGTCCTCACCCAGCTTGACCCGTAGCGCACCAAGTGCCTCGTTGACGACTCGGGCCTTGTCGGCACCGAAGAAGATGATGTCGCCATCTTCGGCGCCGACCCGGTCCAGCAGCTCCTCGATCACGTTTTCCATGAACTTGACGATGGGTGACTGCAGGCCTTCGATGCCCTTGGCGCGGTCGTTGACCTTGATCCAGGCAAGCCCCTTGGCGCCGTAGATCCCGACGAACTTGGTGTACTCGTCGATGACCTTGCGCGACATGCCGCCACCGCCCGGCACCTTGAGCGCGGCCACGCGGCCGTCCGCGGCGCTGGCCGGTCCGGAGAAGACCTGGAAGTCCACCTGCTGCATCAGGTCATCGACATCGACCAGCATCAGCGGGATGCGTAGGTCCGGCTTGTCGGAGCCGAAGCGGTGCATTGCGTCGGCCCACGTCATGCGGGGAAACTCGGGCAGCTCGACGTCCAGAACTTCCTGAAAGAGCTGGCGAATCATCGCCTCGCTGATCCCCATGATGTCGTCCTCGCTGACAAAGGACGCCTCGAGGTCGATCTGGGTGAATTCCGGTTGGCGGTCGGCGCGTAGGTCCTCGTCGCGGAAACACTTGGCGATCTGGTAGTAGCGGTCGAAGCCCGCCACCATGAGCAGCTGCTTGAACAACTGGGGAGACTGGGGCAATGCAAAGAAGCTGCCGGGGTGGGTGCGGCTCGGCACCAGGTAATCACGGGCACCCTCGGGTGTGGCACGGGTCAGGACCGGGGTCTCGATATCGAGGAAGCCCTGCCCTTCCAGAAAGGCGCGCACGTTATGGGAAATCCGTGAGCGGAGACGCAGCTTCTCGATCATCTCGGGGCGGCGCAGGTCAATGTAGCGGTGCTTGAGACGCACCTCCTCACCCACCCGGCCATGCTCGTCGAGCTGGAACGGCGGCGTGGCGGCAGTATTGAGCACCTCGACTTCCTTGGCCAGCACCTCGATCAGCCCAGTGGGCATCTTGGGGTTCTGGGTTCCCTCGGGACGCAGCCGGACACGGCCGGTAATTCGCAGGACGAACTCGCTACGTGCCCGGTCGGCAGTGGCGAAGGCCTCGGCGGTATCGGGGTCGACCACAACCTGCGCAATGCCATCGCGATCGCGCAGGTCGAGGAAGATGACACCCCCGTGGTCACGGCGGCGATGTACCCAGCCGCACAGGCTGACCGTCTGGTCCACCAGGGTTTCGTTCAGCTGGCCGCAATAATGGCTGCGCATGTCGTATCCTGTTCTCTAGCGTTATCGAAAGGGTTGGTCGCAATGGGCGCGGGCTCAGGCCGCGGCACCATCCTTGGCAGGTGGTTTTGATTCACCGGCCTTGGTAGATGGTTTTGATTCACCGGCCTTGGTAGATGGTTTCGTCTCGCTGCCGGTGCCGGCGGTGTCACCGGCGATGTTCTTCTTGCTGCCGGACTTGAAGTCGGTCTCGTACCAGCCACCACCGGCCAGCCGGAAGCCCGCGGCGGAAACCAGGCGAGTGAGTTCGGGGGTCTCGCAGGCGGGACAATCCGTCAGGGGAGCGGCACTAAGCTTCTGCAGCTTTTCCAGACGGTGGCCGCAGGCCTTGCACTGATATTCATAGATGGGCATGGTTCAATTCACTCCGATGATTCGACAGCGCGCAACCTCCGGCAATATTGGGTCGTGCGAGGGACTTTCCAAGCCTGCCGTGAAAGCCGGACATTATAGCCTGCCATGCCAGGCCTGTCCCAGCCCTGGCATGGCGGATCAACAAAAGGAATCCTGCTTGACTGCTCCTCGCCCTGAAGGACGAGGATTCCCAATTCACCGAGAACCGGACACGGAGGCTAGCTCCATGCCACTGACATTCTCTCCAAGGGCTAACACCGCCAGCCCGGCGGCTTTAATGTTG
>SKVX01000372.1 GCA_007129225.1 Halomonas sp. | reverse complement strand
TATTGCCGAAGCTCACGAGTCCTTTTGCTTCACCCAGCATTACTCCAAGGAGCGAGGGCGGCTGGACGAAGCCTTCCTGCGCCAGCACTGCCCCGACTACGCGGAACGAGAAATCTATATCTGCGGCCCCCCGGGAATGAATGATCATCTGCAGCGACTGCTGACCGACCAGGGCATTCCTGCCTCACGCATACACAGCGAGGTCTTCGATTTCCTATGAACAAGATCGCCTACACCGCCTTTGTCGCTTTCCTGGCCAGTATCCTCACACTGCTCTCGGCCAATGCGCTGTCCCAGTCGGGTGACGAACGCCCGGACGACGATCTCGACACGGTCACCCTGGACGAACTGGCTGAGCACGATGGCGCAGAGAGCTGCTGGAAGGCCATTCATGGCCGGGTCTACGACGTCACCGACTATATCCCCGACCACCCCACTGAAGAGGAGGTGATGCTGGAGTGGTGTGGCAAGGAGGCCACCGAGGGCTGGGACAACAAGCGTCCAGGCGTGCCCCACAGTGCGCGGGCCGAGGGGATGCTGGAGGAGTACCTGGTCGGGCGGCTGGTGGACGAGGATGGCGAGACGGTCGAGCCCCAGGCCGTCGAGGCAACGTCCGAGATCGCCAATGACATCGACACCGCCGAGGCGCGCCTTTCGCCAGCCGAGGACGAGCGCCTCCACCGCGCCATGCTGGGCATGCCCCTGGATGGCCACTATCGTGGACTCTTCATCGACCGGGGGGGGATTCAGGTCAATATTGCCTTCGATCTCGAGGACGGGCACTTCACCCGGCTGGAATACCGCTACCTGGCCTATCGTGACGTGGATTATCTCCGACTGGACGAAGGCGACGAGCTTTACCCGGTTTTGGTGCAGCACGAGCAGATCGCCGAGCGCCTTGAGGGCGAGCCTGTTACGCGCATCTTCAGGCTCTACGAGCCCGAGCGCGTGGTCGACGATATCGATGGTTACAGCGGGGCTACGTTGCGCGGGGCCAAGGTGATTTCGGCGATCCGGGATGGCCTGAATCGTGGTGTCTACTCCTGGCCTTGAACACGACAGGGAGCCCCCCGACCGCCTTGCGTTGAGGGCGGCTCCCTCGCTATATCCGCCGGCATGCGGTAAAGATAGGAGCCACGACAAAGATATCGATTCGGAAGCATCGCATGCCCGTCCTTCCCTCGGAGGAGCGCCTCGAGAGCCTCGGTGCGCCTCTGCCTGTCTCGCCCCAGCGCCGTCAGCTCGTCCAGGAGCAGGTTCATCTGCTCTACGAGCGGCTGTGGCAGCCGGTGCTGGCCAGTGTAATGGGAGCGTGCCTGCTGGTCGCCTCGATGTGGCCGTTATTGCCCGCCACACTGTTGGTCGGATGGCTGACCGCGCTGGTGGTTGTCTCCTGCATTCGCCTGAGACTCGCCTGGTATTACCATCGCCTTTCCGCAAGCCGTCGTCGTCAGCGGCGTTGGCTGTACCGATTCGCCTGGGGGGCCGGTATTGCCGGCACGGTGTGGGGCGCTGCGGGACTGCTCATGTTCACCATGGAGCATCCCGGTCAGCTGGCTGCCCTTGCCATCGTGCTGGCTGGGGTCACCGCTGGAGGGATGACCACCCTGTCCTCGGTTTGGTGGGTGGCTCCCATCTTCATCCTTCCCTCCATGCTGCCTTTGCTGGGCCAGTTGCTGCTGTATGGGACGTCGTTTGCCTGGCTGCTATCAGCCATGGTGGTGTTGTTCCTCGGGCTCCTGTTGACGGTAAGCCGCCGGCTCTATTGCATCATCAGCGACAACATTGCCCTGCGCCTGGCCGTCACCTCACGGGAGACCCAGCTGCGTGAGAGCGAGGGTCGCTATCGTGCCATCTTCCGCCATACGCCCCTGGGGGTGATGCACTTCGACCGGGAAGGGCGGGTCGTCGATTGTAACGAGAAGTGCTTGGATATCCTCGGGGCGAGCCGGCAACGCCTGCTGGGGCTTAACCTGCTGGAACAACTGGAGGACAAACGGGTTACCCGTGCTGTTCGCCAGGCGCTGGCCAGCGGAACCGGCTATTACGAAGGGACTTATCGCGCCATTCTCAGCGGCAAGTTGACGCCGCTGCGCGCCTTCTACAACGCCCTGCGCAACGAGAAGGGGGACATCGTCGGTGGTGTGGCCCTGATCGAGGACTTCACCGAGCGCAAGCGAGCCGAGGAGATCATTCATCGCCAGGCCTATTTCGACCCACTGACAGAGCTGCCCAATCGCCGCCTGCTGATCGAGACGCTGGCTTCCACCATCCGTGACCGCCGCGACGACGGTCGCCTGGGCCTGGTGATGTTCCTCGACCTCGACCGCTTCAAGATGATCAACGACTCACTGGGTCACACCGTCGGTGACGAGCTGCTCAGGCAGCTAAGCAAGCGGCTGCTGGTCTGCATGCGCGACGGGGACATGGCGGCTCGCCTCAGCGGCGACGAGTTCGTGGTGCTGGTGCCGGCGCTGTCGGGGGACCGGCAGGCCGAGCTGGTGAGGGCCGAGCAGATGGCCCGGGACCTTCTCACCTCGCTGCGCAAGGTCTATGACCTCGAGGGGCATCGGATCAGCGTCACGCCGAGCATCGGCTATACCCTCTTCCCACTTGCCGTCGATGATGACGTGGGTGATGTGCTGCGCCATGCCGATACTGCCATGTACCAGGCCAAGGTCAAGGGTCGGGCCCAGGTTTGCGGCTATGAGCCGGCAATGCAGACTCAGATCACCTGGCGACTGGAGATGGAGCAGGCGCTGCGCAGCGCACTGACCGAAAATCAGCTCTTTGCTCAATACCAGCCCCAGCTGGACCAGGACGGGCGGATATTCGGTGTCGAGGCGCTGATGCGCTGGCAGCATCCCGTCCATGGCTGGATATCGCCGGAGGTCTTCATTGCCATCGCCGAGGAGAGCGATCTGATCGTCGAGCTGGAGACCTGGATGTTGGATAGCTGCTGCGAGCTGTTGACCCGACTGCCGGCCGAAACGCTGCCTCGTCTGTC
This sequence comes from Halomonas sp., assembly GCA_007129225.1. Classification (GTDB taxonomy): domain Bacteria; phylum Pseudomonadota; class Gammaproteobacteria; order Pseudomonadales; family Halomonadaceae; genus Halomonas. The sequence continues at coordinate 3,120 of SKVX01000372.1, read as the reverse complement.
GGTCAACATCAGCGTGCGGCACTTTACCCAGCCTGGATTCGTTGAAGGCGTGACCTGGGTGCTGGGCACTCATGGCGTCGATCCGTCGCGGCTGACCATCGAACTGACCGAGAGCATCATGATCGACGGTCTCGGTGATGCCGTCGAGCGCATGCATCAGCTCAAGCGGCTGGGAGTCAATCTTGCCCTCGACGATTTTGGTACCGGTTTCTCCTCCCTGACGTACCTCAAGTGCCTGCCACTGGACGAATTGAAGATCGACCGTAGCTTCGTCAGCGATCTGGACTCCGACAGCAACGACGCCGCCATCGTCGAGACGATACTGGCCATGGCGCAGCACCTCGGCATCGAAGTCGTGGCCGAGGGCGTCGAGAATGAGGCACAGCTGGACTTCCTGCTGAACCGCGGCTGTCGTCGATTCCAGGGCTTCCACTTTCATCGGCCCATGCCCGGTACGGCATTGGAGCGGCTTCTGTCCGACTGCAGGCAGTCGGCGGGCTCCGGCGAGACCGCCGACTGAGCAGTACCGGCCCAGGTTCCGAGTTCGTCGCCATATTGATGAGTCAGGAGGAGCAATGCGAAGCGGCTTCGGGTTCGACCTGCGCAGCATGGAAATCTTCGTCGAGACCCTGGAGCAGGGCAGCCAGAGTGCCGCCGCCCGGCGGCTCGGGCTAAAGCAGTCGTCGGTGTCCCAGAGCCTGGCCAACCTCGAGGAGGGGATGGGGGTGGCGCTGTTCAAGCGCAACACCCGTCCGCTGGAGCCGACCAGCGCGGGCCGCTTCTTCTACGACCGTGCCCGGCGCCTTCTGGAGGAAGCGCGTAGTACCCGTCGTGAGCTGGTGTCGGGCGCCTTCGGGCAGCTTCACCAGGTGCGCCTGGCGCTGGTCGATTCCATGGCCACCGCCGTGGGGCAGCCGTTGATCGAGTTGATTCGGCGCTACACCCGGGACTATACCTTGACCACAGGGCTGTCACACATGCACAGCCATGCCCTGCTGACCCGCCATGTAGACATCATCATCTCTGATGATCGTCTCGAGAACTATGATGGCCTGGAGCGGCATGCCCTGCTGCGCGAGCCCTTCGTGCTGGTGGTGCCGCTCGGCTGGTCGGGTCCCTCGGACAACCTGCGCTGGATCGCCCGTCAGCTCGACTTCGTGCGCTACACCCCGCAGTCGCTGATCGGCCAGGCCATCGAGCGCCACCTGCGCCTCAACAAGCTGGAGCTGCCGGCCCGCCTGCATCTCGACAACACCTTTGCGGTGCTGCGACTGGTCAGCGCCGGGGCCGGCTGGACCATCACCACGCCACTGTGCCTCTATCAGGCCGGGCTCGAGAGCCTCAAGGTCCAGGTAGCCCCGCTGCCGGTGGCGCCGCTTACCCGTGAACTGACCCTGGTCTCGCGTCGCGATGAGCTGGGCGACCTGCCTGCGCTATTGGCCCGGGATAGCCGCCGCCTGCTGGAACAACGCTTCCGTCGACAGCTCGACCAGGCCCTGCCATGGCTCTCCGCGGAGGTGTCCACCCGCACCTGAGTGCCTGATGGGTGATTCATGGCCCAGGGGGGGAGAGGGGCCGGCGGGATGCCCAACCCGAGTGCATTATCGATTTTATCGATAGGCGCTGCGTCACCAACACCGATGCTCTTTGCGGTTCGGAGAAAGACCGGCCAAGACTGAAACGCACTGTTTCAAGCCGCGCAGGGTTCTTCCCGACATGCCAAGAACAATAAGACGCTATGTGCGCCTCGTCGATCGCCTCAATCGGGGCGTGGGTCGCCTGGTCATGTACCTGGTCTTCGTGATGATGGCGCTGCTGCTCTATGCCTCCTTCTCGCGCACTGTGCTCAATAGCCCGCTGATGTGGGGCGTGGAGATGTCCCAGTTCATGCTGGTGAGCTATTACCTCCTGGGCGGCGCCTATGCCATGCAGATGGGGTCCCATGTGCGCATGGATCTTTTCTATAGCCGCTGGACCCCTCGCACCCAGGCGCTGGTCGACGCCATCACCATTCTCTTCCTGATCTTCTTCCTGGTCACGCTGCTGCTGGGTGGCATCTCCAGCACCCAGTACGCGCTGCAGTACGGGCAGCGCAACTACTCCGCCTGGGCGCCGCCGCTGGCGCCGATCAAGATCATCATGTGTATCGGCATCCTGCTGATGCTGCTGCAGGCCGTGGCGACCTTCTTCAAGGACGTCGCCACGGCCCGGGGGCAGGACATCTACGCGGAGGATGCCGAATGAGCTACGAGATGATCGCGTTGATGATGTTCTCGAGCATGATGCTGCTGTTGTTGACCGGCCAGCGGGTGTTCGGCGTCATCGGCTTCGTCGGCGCCGCCTCGGCGCTGTTGCTGTGGGGCGATGGCGGGGTGGAGATGCCGTTCAACGCCAGTTTCGTTTTGATGAACTGGTACCCGCTGCTGACCCTGCCGCTGTTCGTATTCATGGGTTACATGCTCTCCGAGTCTGGCATCGCCGGCGACCTCTACGAGATGTTCCATGTCTGGATGGGCTCGCTGCGTGGCGGCCTGGCGGTGGGCACCATCGGCCTGATGGTGGTTGTCTCGGCCATGAACGGCCTGAGCGTGGCCGGCATGGCGATCGGGGCCAGCATCGCCTTGCCGGAGCTGCTCCGCCGGGGCTACGACAAGATCATGGTGACCGGGGTGATCCAGGCGGGAAGCTCGCTGGGCATCCTGGTGCCGCCCAGCGTGGTGCTGGTGCTCTACGGCATGATCGCCCGCCAGCCGGTGGGCAAGCTATGGCTGGCCGGGGCGATTCCCGGACTGATCCTGGCCGCCATGTTTGTGATCTACATCGTGGTGCGCTGCCGGCTGCAGCCGAGCCTGGGGCCTGCCCTGCCGCCGGAGGAGCGCAACATGAGCCTGGGCGCGAAGCTCAAGCTGCTGCGCGCCGGCATCTTGCCGCTGCTGATCTTCTTCTCCATGACCGGACTGTTCCTGATGGGGGTCACCAGCCTGGTGGAGAGTGCCGCCTACGGCGCCTTCGCGGCGACCCTGGCGGCGCTGTTCAAGGGACGCCTGACCCGGGCCGTGATCGAAGTCACGGTGCGCCGCACCCTGGGCATCAGCTGCATGTTCATGTGGATCATTCTCG
>SKVX01000094.1 GCA_007129225.1 Halomonas sp. | reverse complement strand
TCGTGCAGGTGCGTGCGAAACACATGGGGCGGCGTCTCCTGGCCCCCGCTGCGGGTGGTAAAGCTGACCCACAGGTGACCCTCCTCCTCGAAGATCTCGATATCCTCGGCGTGCAGGGCCGAGGTGCGTGCGCCGGTGTCGATCTTGGCACATACCGTCATGCCCATCTCCGGCAGCGTTACCATCTCGCGCCGACCGATCACGGCCTTGGGGGTGTAGGGGAGTTCCTTCATCGATTCACTTCCTGGTTTCCATGCTCAGTGGCCAAGTCCAGCCAGTCGCTGGCCGATAGCCGAGTCCGGCGCGGCTTCGCGCAACACCATCAGTACCGGTAGCCGCAGGCGTGGTATTACCGCGAGATCTCGGGCCACAGCAGCAAAATCGGCCTGGGGCGTCTCTGCCAGCCGGGTCAGAAAGCGTGGCAGGCGCTCGGCATGTTCCAGGTGTCGCCAGCCGCGGCCGGCCATGGCCGCCAGCAGGTCCGGGCCACAGGCATTGGGGTCGTCCAGCAGGCTATCGAACCACTCGCCGGCCAAGGCGGCACCGCTGGCGGCACGAACGCAGGCGCAGAAGCTCTCGATCTCACCCTCGGCAGCGGCGCGCTCTCCCCGGTACCGTATGGCCAACGCCAGGGTGTCGGGAATGTCGACATGCTCAAGACAGTAGCATAGTGACGTCAACACCTCGTCGGGCAGTGCGGGTAGGCGCCCGGCCAGCACCCGACTCGTCTCCTCGTCCATGCGCACCGCAAAGTCGGCCAGCCCCTGTAGACCCAGGGCTCGCCAGTCCAGGGCCTGTTGGCCACTGAGATAGGCCTCCACGGGCTCCAGATGGGGGCTGGCAGGCTTGCCCATGTCCTGGCTGGCCCTGGCATGCAGCACGGCCTGGAAATGCAGCGAGGGTGTGAAGGCCAGTGGGTTGTCCTTCATCAGGTTGTCGATCGACGGGCCTGGCTCGGTGCGGCCTACCTGCTGCACGCTACGCCCCAGGGTCTCCAGCAGGCGCTGAAGGAAGGCGTCACGGGAAGCCGGTACCAGTTGACCCTGCTCATCCAGCGGCAGGGCGAGGAACCAGATCAATGGATCGCTCATGTCGCCCAGGCGAAACACCAGGCTTATCCTGGCCTGGCTCTGCCATGGGCTGGGCCAGGGGAGTATGCCGGCCTCGAAGTCCGCCAGGGTTTCCAGGCTACAGGGCTCGACCCGTCGCCCAAGGTGGTAGGCCCTCACCTCGGCACCGGTGCGCACGAAAAAATCGTGAAGTGTATGGATCGGCTGCATGTCGACTCCCTTCTTGAAGCGTGCACTCTACCTTGCCCCGCGGGGGCTTGTCAGCCATTGGCGCGGGTTGGGATGCCGACGGACTGATCAATCTTTGACCACTTTCGCCCGGCCCCCTGTCCATCCGGGGCGAGAGCAGCTTTCCATAGTTTATCCACAGGCTCTTGCAGGATATCTGTGCACAGTGTGTGCCCCCCGGGGTGGCCAGGCCGGAGCGGGGACGAGATAATGGAGCCCAACGCAAGCGAGGTATTCGACATGACCGTTCACGACGAGCTGGATGTGGCACTACGCCGGCTGGAGGCTACCATGAAGGCCACCAACATGTGGCGTGTGGAGCAGCCCGAGGCCGATGCCTTCGACAGTCAGCAGCCATTCTGCATCGATACCATGGCATTGCCCCAGTGGCTGCGCTTTGTCTTCATTGCGCGGCTGGATGCCCTGGTCGAGGCGGGTGGCCCGATGCCGGCGAAGTGTGACGTGGCCCCGGCGGTGGAGGCCTACCTGACCCAGCAGGGGACCCGTGCCACCGACCGGTTGTTGATCTGCAAGGCAGTGGAAGAGGTCGATCAGTTGGTGACGGAAAACTGACTCAGGAAAGCGAGACGAGGATGCCGTACTACTTTGCCTATGGCAGCAACATGAACACGGCCCGGGTGGAAGCTCGGATCGGGGCTACCCGGCGCTCGCTGTCCGGTGTGCTGCACCAGTACGACCTGCGCTTCGACAAGGCGTCGCGGGTGGCCGGCATTGCCCATGCCAATGTTGTCCCTGCAATCGATAGGCGGGTAGAGGGAGCGCTGTTCGAACTCGCCGAGCCCGAGCAAATCGAGTTGATGGATCCCTACGAAGGTTATCCACACGATTATGAGCGCTATCGGCTGCCAATCGTCACCGAGGAGGGCGCCATCCCGGCGTGGGTGTATATCGCAGCCCCTGGAACCACGGCTCCCTTCCTCAAGCCGGCCCGTGAGTACCTGGCGCATCTGCTGGCCGGCCGCCCCTTTCATAGTCCTGCCTACCATGCGCGTCTCGCCACCGTGGAGGCGGTCACGGGTCTTGATGAGGCCACCCTGGCCAGGTTGGGTCTTTCCCGACATGACCCGCGCTGATCCGTTTTCGGTGATCACTTCTTTTCTGATCTCCTTGGTGGCAAGAGTCACCGCCGTGGAGGGGCGTCAGGAAGGCACTGTATCGTCCCTCTTGGACAAGCGAGCCTAGACGGCCGTCGCCAGCAGGCTGGCATTACCCCCCGCGGCGGTGGTATCGATGCACAGATGGCGTTCCACCACGTAGCGTTCCGGTGAAATGGCCTGGGTCTCCAGCGACACGATGGGGCCATCGCGCTGGGCGAGGGCGATGCGCAGCTCCCGGGTCCAGTCGCTGTCGCCGGCCGCGGCTACGGTCTCGACCCCCTGGATCTCGGTCAGGGTGTTGGCCGCGACACTGCCGTCGAATGCGGCGACGGGCGCCCCGGCATCGATCAGCGGCTGCACGGCCTGTGCCGCACCCGGTGCGACGAGCACCGCCGGCGAACCCGCACCGAGCGTCTGCACCGCCTGGGCGACAGCGATATCCAGGGTCGGTCCGAGGCAGAGGGCGGGCCCCTTCGGATACATCGACAATCGGTTGCTCTCCCCCGTCGGCCCCGGCAGCGTCTGCGGCGTCATGTCCAGCGCTGCTGTCTCGGCAAGCGCTTTGCGGATCACGCCGCCCTTGCCGGAGAGCGCCTTGCGCAGCACCTCGACCCGGTCGGGGCGCGCTGCCCAGTTGCGTGCGTCCAGCCCGTCGAGGGCCGACTGCAGGTCACCGACTGTCACGGCATTTCCCGTCGGCGCGTCGTGATGCTCGACAGCGGCAGTGCGGCGGAAGCGGTTGACGTAGAGCGGGCCGCCTGCCTTGGGTCCGGTGCCCGAAAGGCCTTCTCCCCCGAACGGCTGAGAGCCGACGATGGCGCCGATCTGGTTGCGGTTGACGTAGATGTTGCCGACTTGGATACGTTCGACAATTTGCTGCACCCGGTCGTCGATGCGGGTATGCAGGCCAAAGGTCAGCCCGTACCCCCTGTCGTTGATCGCGTCGACCACCTTGTCGATGTCTCGCGCCTTGAAGGTGGCGACGTGCAGAACCGGGCCGAAGATCTCCCGTTCGAGATCCTCGATACCACCGACCTCGACTACTGCCGGCGTGACGAAAGTGCCAACGTCAGGCACGGACAGTGTCTTCATCACCTTTCCGGCCTTCTGCTGGGCCTCCACATAAGCGGTGATGTCAGCCTGTGCCTCGGCGTCGATCACCGGCGAGACGTCGGTGTCGGTATTCCAGGGGTCGCCGATGGTGAGTGCATCCATGGCGCCGTCGAGCATGTCAAGGAGCCGCTGGCGCGCCTCCTCCTGGATATAAAGCATTCTCAGTGCCGAGCAGCGCTGGCCGGCCGACTGAAAGGAGGAGATCAGGATGTCGCGCACCGCCTGCTCGGTCAGCGCTGTGGAGTCCACGATCATCGCATTCAGCCCGCCGGTTTCGGCGATCAGCACGGCATCCGGTCCCGCGTTCCGTGCCAGAGCCTTGTGGATGATCTGTGCCACCGGGGTCGAGCCGGTGAAGCATACTCCGGCAATCCGCGGGTCGCTGGTCAGGGGGCCGCCCACCGTCGGGCCATCGCCGGGCAGCAGTTGCAGCGCCGCCTCGGGCAGGCCAGCCTCGCGCATCAGTTCGACGGCTCGGGCGGCGATCAGCGGCGTCTGCTCGGCGGGCTTGGCAAGCACCGCATTACCGGCCGCCAGCGCCGCGGCAATCTGGCCGGTGAAGATGGCCAGTGGAAAGTTCCATGGGCTGATGCAGACGAAGAGGCCGCGGGCACTGCCAGGCTCCTCCGCCTCCAGCCGCTCGCCCTCGTTGGCGTAGTAGCGCAAGAAATCCACCGCCTCGCGTACCTCGGCGATGCCGTCGAACATCATCTTGCCTGCCTCGCGGGTGGCGATCACGGTCAGCTCGGCGATGTGTTCTTCGTAGAGATCGGCGGTGCGGCGCAGCACGTCGGCCCGCTCGGCTGCCGGCCGTGCTGACCAGTCGCGAAAGCCCTCTTCGGCGGCGTCGAGGGCCGCAGCAACTTCCTCCGGCGTCGCTTCTTGCACCTTGCCCACGACACGCGAGGCATCGGCGGGAGACACGGTATCGCGTACCGGCCCCCGGGGTGCCGGGCTCCCCCCCAGCATGGGACCGGCGGTCCAGGTCGCGTCGGCAAACGCCTCGCGCGCCTCAAGCAGCGGCAGGATCGAGGCGGGCTCGTTGATCCGGTAGCCCCTGGAGTTCTTGCGCTCGGGGGCGAAGAGCTCACCAGGCTGGCGGATCATGGGGCTTGGGATGGCGTCACCCAGGCGTTGCATTTCGGCCACCGGGTCGCGGGCGACCTCGCTCGTGGGAATCGACTTGTCCACCACCTGATTTACGAAGGAGGAGTTGGCGCCATTCTCCAGCAGACGCCGCACAAGGTAGGCCAGCAGGTCGCGGTGTGCACCCACCGGGGCGTAGATGCGGCAATGCGCACCCTCCGACTGCTTGACGATATGGTGCAGCGATTCACCCATGCCATGCAGGCGCTGGAACTCGTAGCTCTCCTTGTCGTCACCGGCCATGGCGACAACGGCGGCACAGGTGTGAGCATTGTGGGTCGCGAACTGCGGATAGATGCGGTCACGCCGGTCGAGCAACATCTGCGCACAGGCCATGTAGCTGACATCGGTGTTGACCTTGCGGGTGAAGACCGGAAAGGTCTTGACCCCCATCTCCTGGGACAGCTTGATTTCGGTGTCCCAGTAGGCGCCCTTGACCAGGCGCACCATGATCTTGCGGTCGAATCGCACGGCCAGGTCGTAGAGCGCATCGATGACCGGCGCGGCGCGGCGTCCGTACGCCTGCACGACCACCCCGAAGCCGTCCCATCCCTCCAGGCTGGGGTCCGACATCAGCGCCTCGATCACGTCGAGGGACAGATCCAGGCGATCCTGCTCCTCGGCATCGATGTTGAAGCCGATATTGGCCTTGGCGGCCTGCTGTACCAGTTCCTTGGCTCGCGGCACGAGTTCCGCCATCACCGTGTCGCGGTGGGTGTACTCATAACGCGGATGCAGTGCCGAGAGTTTCACCGAGATGCCGGGGCTTCCGCGCACGTCGCCCTTGGCCTGCTTGGCGATGGCGGTGATCGCCTTGGCGTAGGCCTGGTGATAGCGCACCGCATCGTCGTCGGTGCGTGCCGCCTCGCCCAGCATGTCGTAGGAGTAGGTGTAGCCTTGCTTCTCTAGCTCGCGGGCATTTTTCATGCCCTCCTCGATGGTCTGGCCCAGCACGAACTGGCGTCCGAGGATTTTCATCGAGCGGCCAACCGCGGTACGTACCACCGGCTCGCCCAGACGGCGGACGAGGCCGCGCAGCGCACGCGCAGGCCCCTTGGGGTCGTCTTCCAGTACCTTGCCGGTCAGCAACAGCGCCCAGGTCGAGGCGTTCACCATCGATGACGAGGACTTGCCCAGATGCGCGCCCCAGTCGGACGGTTCGATCTTGTCATGGATCAGCTCGTCGATGGTTTCCGCATCGGGCACGCGCAGCAGCGCTTCTGCCAGGCACATGAGCCCCACGCCCTCGGTGGTCGAGAGTCCGTATTCGGCGAGGAACGCCTCCATCATCGAGGGCTTCTTCTCCTTGCGCACGCGCTCCACATAGTTGGCACCGGCGGCGGCTACCTGATGACGGCCCTCCTCGGACAGCTTGATATACGGGGTAAGCTCGCGCAGCACCGTGGCTTCATCGGCGTCATAGTTGGCTCGGATGCGTGCCCGAGCCTCGCTCACGGCG
>SKVX01000158.1 GCA_007129225.1 Halomonas sp. | reverse complement strand
GCCCGGCCTGGCGCTCCAGGCCGCGCTCCAGGCGGTCGAGAAAGAAGCCGATCATGGTCGAAGCGGCCACCGCCAGGGCCAGGGCGACGAACAGTGCCCGCACGTCGGCGGCACGCAGGTCTCGGCGCATGCCGCGCAGCGACAGGGCCAGGGCGCCCATCCGGCGGCGCGCCTCGGCTGGTGGAGGGGCAGTGCCGATAGCGTCGCTCATGCCCCTACCTCGTCCAGCACCAGTGGCGTGAGCCGCCCCTCCTCCAGCTGCAGGCAGCGATCGCAGCGCCTCGCCAGGGCATAGTCATGGGTTACCAGCACCAGGGTGGTACCCGCCTCACGGTTCAGGGCGAACAGCAGATCGATGATGCGTCCACCCGTGGCGTGGTCGAGGTTGCCGGTGGGCTCGTCGGCAAAGACCAGTTTCGGCTCGGTGACGAAGGCCCTGGCCAGGGCGACGCGCTGCTGCTCGCCGCCGGAGAGCTGCTTGGGCAAATGGCCAAGCCGCTCGCCGAGGCCGACCCGGGTCAACCAGTCGCGGCCGCGCTGCTCGCTGTCGGAAACCGGCGCCAGTTCCAGCGGCAGCAGCACGTTCTCCAACGCCGTTAGGGTCGGCAGCAGCTGGAAGTTCTGGAACACGAAGCCCACCCGACCGGCGCGCAGGCCGGCACGGCCATCCTCGTCGAGGCTTGCCAGCGACTCACCGAACAGGGTCAGCTCGCCACTGGTGGGCTGGTCGAGTCCTGCAAGAAGCCCCAGCAGGGTCGACTTGCCGGCACCGCTGGCCCCGAGGATCGCCAGCGTCTCTCCAGGGAACACTTCGAGGTCGAGGGCACTCAGAATGGTCAGCGGTCGTTCCCCGCTGGTTACCTGCTTGCCCAGGCCGCGGGCGTGTAGAATCGTGGAAGAGCTGGTTCTCGAGGAGTCTGACATGACTAGAGGTATCCCTGTGCTGCTGTCTATTTCCGATCACCTGAGCCGGCGTTGGCGCCACTGCCTTGGCGTCTGTGTGCTGGGCCTGATGGCACTCGCTGTTTCACCTGTGGCGCTGGCCGACGATACCCCGACGCTGCTGGTCATGGGCGACAGTCTCAGCGCTGCATACGGCATCGAGCAGGATGAAGGCTGGGTCAGTTTGCTGGAAGCGCGTCTCGACGGAAAGGCGGAAGTGGTCAATGCCAGCATCAGCGGTGAGACGAGCAGCGGCGGCGCGAGCCGACTTCCCGACCTACTCGGACAGCATGAACCCCACATTGTTCTGCTGGGGCTGGGCGGCAACGACGGCCTGCGCGGCCTGCCACCCAAACAGTTGGAGGCCAACCTCGCCGCCATGATCGAGGCGAGCCGCCAGGCCGGCGCCGAAGTGCTGCTGCTCGGCATCGATATCCCCCCGAACTACGGCCAGGCCTACCGCGATGCCTTTACCGGGGTGTTCTTCCGGCTCGCCGACACCTACGACGTCGCCCTGCTGCCCTTCCTGCTCGACGGGGTGGCCCTGGAGGAGGGCATGATGCAATCCGACGGTATTCACCCGACAGGCATCGCCCAGCCGATCATCCTCGACAACGTCTGGCCTGAGCTCGTGTCATTACTGGAGCGCAACGGCGTCCACCAGGCCGAAGTTGCGGGGGAGTAGGCCCGTTGGCCGATGGTCCATATGAAGACTATAATTAGTCCATTGGAAATTTTACCCAGGAGTACATAGATGCGCACCGAGACCATCAGCTACCTGAAGCAGAATGCGGCAACACTCGATGTGGAGGAGCCCCTTGTGATTACCCAAAAGGGCAAGCCCACCTATGTGGTCGAATCCTATGCTGCCCACGAGCGTCGAGAGCAGGCGATCGCCCTGCTCAAGCTGCTGAACCTAGGCGAAAAGAGTCGCGAGGAGGGACGTTCCATGTCGTCAGATGCCTTCCTGGAGAAAGTCAGGACCCGTCATGCCAGCCGGCGCGGTGCGTCGATGGAGCGGCCCCTCGATTGAATGTGGTCATGGAAGAGACTGCAGACGCCTCGCTCGAGACCTGTGAAAACTTCTTGCTCGACAAGCTGGGCCTCCCGCTGGACAGGGTAGAAGCCATTTCCCTGCACCTCATTGCCACAACGGTGGAACGGCTCTCGACTCAGCCCAATACCTACCCTGTGTGCCGCTTAGCCCTTGAGCTCGGCATTGGCCACTATCGCGAACTGCTGGTTGATGGCTACCGTGTCATCTATCGTCTCTGGCCCAGACAGGGGCAAGTCTCAGTGTACCTGTTCGCTCACCAACGCCAGGACTTCAAGCAGCTACTCTTCGAGTACCAGTTGATGTACTGAGGCGCCCTATGCAAGCGCTGAATAAATTGGCGAGCGAGGTGAAGCGCAAGGCGCACGGAGCACAGGAACCGGAGCATATGGGGTATATGTGAGGATTTCGACCGGGCTGGCGCACCAGCACCGCGCAACGCAGCGATTTGCCCGCACAGACATTTATTCAGTGTTTCCCTATCAAGACGTCGCCGGGACCGGGCTCTTCTGCCACTGCTGGAGCCCCAGCCCACCGAGAATCAGCACCAGCCCTACTAGGGTGGAGGGCAGGATCGGTTCGCCGACCACCAGAAACAGCAGCAGCAGCGATACCGGGGGCGAAAGGAAGATCAGGTTGGACACCCTGGCGGTACGCGATACCCGATGCACCGCCAGCTGCCACAGCACGAAGGCGACGCCCATCTCGAACAGCCCCACATAGACGCCCGCGGCCAACCCCTTCCAGCCGATCCAGGAGAATCCAGGGCCGAGGAGCATCAGCAGGGTGAGCACCGGCAGCGCGACGGTGAAGTTCTGCCATTGGGCCACCAGCGGCGGACGATGGTCACGGGCATTGAGCAACCAGTAGAGTGCCCAGAGCAGCGTGGACGCCAGGGCCATGCCCACCCCGAGGGGATCGGCGAAGGCGACGTCGAAGACCGCCCCCCGTGTCGCGATGACCCAGACACCGGCGTAGGCGATCAGGCCGGCCAGGATGTCGGTCCGGGTCAGGCGCTGCCCGAGAATCGGCACCGCCAGGAAGGCCATGGCCAGCGCCCAGGTATAGTTGAGCGCCATGGCCTCCTGGCCCGGCAGCCGGTCGTAGGCACCGAACAGCAGGAGATAGTAGGCCACCGGATTCATCAGCCCGGCCCAGGCGGCGGTTCGCCACCCCTGCGTCAACGCCTGGCCCAGCCGGCCCTGGCGCACCATAAGCACACCGATCAGCGCCCAGGAGACCAGCGAGGCGAGCCAGATCAGCTCCAGCGGCGACATGTAGGCAAGCGCTATCTTGAACGCCGTGGCCACCGTGGACCATAGCGCCACGGCGCCAAGACCAAACAGTATCGCCTGGCGATCGCGGTTCGGTTCTGCCGCCCTCACCGGTCGATATGCCCGAGATCGCGCCCCGGGTCGAGCCGATTCCGGACCCGCTGCTTGAGCTGCTTGCCGTCGGGAAAACCGCCGTCTCGCTTGCGCTCCCAGAGCGACTCGTCATCGAAGAATATCTCGAAATAGCCGCCGTGGGAGGGCACCAGGGCCACCTCCTCGAGGTCCTCGCCGAAGGTGGAAAGCAGCTCCTGGGCCAGCCAGGCACTGCGCAGCAGCCATTGACACTGGGTACAGTAGTGGATGCGGATACGTGACATGTCGGCCTCCCTGTCGCAACAATGATGGCACCGATGATAACAGCCGAGGAGCCTGCATGGCTGAACGCGAAATCAGTCAAACCCGCCTCTACGAATGGCTGACCGGTGATGAGGACAGCCGGATGTGTCGTGACATTTCCGACGAGGCATGTGACGAACAGCCACACAACTTCTTCCTGCACCTGTTCGCATCCCTGGGCAACAAGCTGGCCGACGAGCTCTCCAGCGCCCGCCTGGTACTGCCCTGGCTGCTCGGTGTCATCGGCGCGCCCCTATGGATGGTGGGCCTGCTGGTGCCGATTCGCGAATCGGGTGCCCTGTTGCCGCAGCTGTTCGTGGCGGGCTTCATTCGGCTTCAGCCGGAGCGCAAGTGGGCCTGGGCGGCCGGCGGGGCGCTGCAGGCCCTGGCCGCAGCAATGCTAGCCCTGCTCGCCCTGTTCGGCAGCGGCGCCATTGGCGGTGCCCTGGTCCTGGTCGTGCTGGTGGCCCTGTCGCTGGCCCGGGGTCTCTCTTCGATTGCCACCAAGGACGTGCTGGGCAAGACCATCGCCAAGGGCCGTCGCGGCACCCTGATGGGCTGGAGCGGCAGCGTGGCCGGCGCCGTGACCCTGGCGGCGGGGCTGGTTCTGATCCTGTTCGAGGATCGCCCCGGCGAGCTGGCGCTGGCCGCGCTGCTCGGCGTGGCGGCACTCGGCTGGGGGCTGAACGCCCTGTGCGCAGTGAGCCTTCGCGAAACACCGGGGGCCGTTGAGGGCGGGGAGAATGCCTGGGACAGCATCAAGCTGGGGCTACGCCTGCTGCGCGATGACCGAGATTTCCTGCACTTCAACCTCTCCCGGGCGCTGCTGCTCGCCAGTGCGCTGGCGCTGCCCTATGTGGCGCTGCTGGGCCAACAGCAGAGCGGGACCGAGCTCGGCGGTCTGGGCATCCTCATCGTGGTGTCCGGCGTTGCCGGGATGCTGGCAAGCCCCGTCTGGGGCAAGCGCTCCGATGCGTCCAGCAGCACGGTGATGCGCGATACCGGCCTGGGAGCGGCGGTCTGCTGCCTGCTGGGCGCCAGTTTCGCCTGGCTCCCCGGCGCCTGGACGAGCACGGTGTGGCCCTACGCCCTGGTCTATGCCCTGCTGGTGATCGTGCATGCCGGCGTCCGCCTGGGGCGCAAGACCTATATCGTCGACATGGCCGGAGAGGAGCGGCGCGCGCTCTATGTGGCCCTATCCAACACCATCACCGGCGCACTGATGCTGCTGACAGGCGGCCTGGTGGGTGCCCTCGCCCAGTGGCTGGGCACCACCTGGCTGCTGGTATTTCTTGCCGCCATGGCACTGGCAGCGGCGTTCAGCGCCAGCAAGCTGCCCGATGTGGAGCGGTAACCGCGGGTAAAGATTGTCAACGCGCCGCAGGCTGGCCATGATATGTCCATGAAATGAGCCGTTGTCGGCTAGCCGATAGCCAGGACCCGAGACAGGAACGCCTTGTATGAAACGATCCCCAATGATCAGCCCGGAACTGCTTGAGCGCATTGTCGATGCCTCAGTGGACGGCATCGTCGTTGCCGAGCAGGAGGGCGACGAGAACATCCTGATCTATGTCAACAAGGGCTTCGAACGACTCACCGGCTACAGCGCAGACGAGATTCTCTATCGAGACTGCCGCTTCCTGCAGCAAGAGGATCGTGACCAGCCTGGCCTTGAGAACATTCGCAAGGCCCTCCAGGAGGGTCGCCCCTGTCGCGAAGTGCTGCGCAACTATCGCAAGGACGGCACGCTGTTCTGGAATGAGCTGTCGATCACGCCCCTGTACGATGAAGAGGACAAGCTCACCTACTACATCGGCGTGCAGAAGGACGTCACCGAGCGTGTCGAGACCCAGATGGAGCTGGAGCGACTGAAGGCCGAATACGGCCTCACCTGAGGCAACGCCCGAGCCAGGTCAAAAAAAGATCGATCAGGGCTTGCTCTGGGCGCCTGCCGGATATATATAGCCGTCAGGTGCCGACGTATCGACACCATGGCGCTTCCGGTCCGTCGCTTCGGACGCGAAGCGAATGCTTGAGATGTGTCGACCGTCGAGTCGGTCGTCATCGGCCCATGGAGGATGTGACATGAGCCAAGAACCCCTGATCAGCGATTCTCACGAGGATGAGCAGGAATTCCTCGAAGCCGTCAACGATGACGATTACAGCCGCCCCCGGGCCTCCAGCCGACACGAGACCCTGCGCGCCCGTCGCCGCGTCGAGGCCCTGCTGGAAGAGCGTCGATTGAAGCGCGCCATCGAGGACGACTGGATGCTGCTCGACGACGAAGAGGACGAATAGCCCCGCCACTGACCACCCTTGGGGGCAAGGGCCTGCGCAACGCTGGCCTTTACCCTGCCTGGCCACTATCATCGTGACCACTGAAATCCTCAACCCAGTGGAATTCCATGGCGCAATACGTCTCTCTGCGCCATTCTCTTTTCGTTAAATTTCTATGGAAGGATGGATAGCCCCCGGAACAACAGGCTTTCCAG
>SKVX01000073.1 GCA_007129225.1 Halomonas sp. | reverse complement strand
GGGCAGAAAGAGCGCGTATTCCCGTGCCAGGTAGATCGCTTCAGGGTCGGTCGCCCCCAGCATGACCAGCCCGAGACCGGCCAGCCCGGTGCCGAGTGTGGCAAGCGCTGCACCGAAGAAGCCGCAGATAAAGAGAAAGACCATCAGGTTGTCCGGCAGGCGCCGATCTACCAGGCGCCAGACCAGCACTGTGATGACAACGGGTATCACACCGGTAATCAGCACGTTCACCCCCAATAGCGGCCAGGCAGCCTTGCCGAGCAGGACCAGGGCCAGGTTGGCGAGGAGGTTGGTGATCAGTGCCAGGGGCGCCTTGAAGATCAGCGTGAGCAGCGCCGTGAACATCAGGTGCAGCGTCAGCCAGTCCACCGCCTGGGCGCGCAGTTGCCACAGCAGCACCACGGCGACGGTTGCCGCCAGCCAGCGATGCTGCAATGCCCTGTCTGCCAGCAGCGTCTCCCAGGGCCGCTGCGCCAGGGCCAGGCCCATGACGGCCAGCGACAGCACACCGCTGGCGATCAACAGCCAGGGAGCCAACATGGGCTCGGAAAACGACATGTGCGCCTCCAGCTTGCAGGCTCAGGCAAAGACGACCGTCTTGTTGCCATGGATGAGCACGCGATCCTCCAGGTGCCAGCGCAGCCCCCGCGCCAGCACGGCTTTCTCCACATCGCGGCCGAACCGAACCAGATCCCCGGGGGTATGACAGTGACTGACCCGATGGATATCCTGCTCGATGATGGGGCCCGCATCCAGCTCCTCGGTCACATAGTGGCAGGTGGCGCCAATCAGCTTGACCCCCCTGTCGTGGGCCTGATGATACGGGCGCGCGCCCGCAAACGACGGCAGGAAGCTGTGATGAATATTGATCACCCGCCCGGCGTATCGCCGGCAAAGGCTGGGGGGCAGGATCTGCATGTAGCGCGCCAGCACCACCGTGTCGGCCTCCAGCGCCTCGACCTGGGCCTCCATCTCGGAAAATGCTGCGGCCTTGTCGGTGGCATCAACGGGCACGTGAAAATAGGGCAGACCATGCCACTCCACCATGCCCCGCAAGTCGGGATGGTTGGAGATCACGCCGACAATGTCGCCCTCCATCTCCCCGGCGGTCCAGCGGTAGAGCAGGTCCACCAGGCAGTGGGATTCACGGGACACCATGACCACCACACGCTGGCGCCGGCGCGTATCGCGCAGGGCCCAGTCCATGTCGAATTCCCGCGCCACCGGTTCGAAAGCGTTTCGCAGCTCGTCCCCCGTCATGGCGATGGAATCGGAGAGGATTTCATAGCGCATGAAGAAGCGGCCCGACGCCAGGTCGGAGTGCTGGCTCGCCTCGGTGATGGAGCCGCCATGGCCGGAAATGAAGCCGGAGACACGGGCCACGATGCCGCGGCGATCGGGACAGGAGACGACCAGACGGTAGTAGTGTGACATGGGCAACCATCGACTTGCTGAGCGTGGATCGGAGAGCGCGCATTGTAGCGAACTCGCGGGCATGAGACACGTCGAAAAGGGGTACGGAGCCCCTGGAGCCTGCATTGTGGTAGGCAGCGACGATCCCGTATAGTGAAGACTCCATTGCCTGAACATGAAGTACTGATGATTGCATCCAGCGCCACCATTCGCCCGCGCCGTAGAAAACCGCTTCATTTCCTGCCGCTGGGCGGTTGTGGTGAGATAGGCATGAACCTGGGCCTCTACGGTCATGCCGACGAATGGATCGCCGTCGATTGCGGCATGATGATCCGCCAGGACCTTCCCGATAGCCCGCTTCAAGTTCCCAGCCTGGATACCGCCGACGCCCTGGGGATTACGCCCTCCGCCCTGATCATCACCCATGGCCATGAAGATCATATCGGTGCCGCCGCCTGGCTCTGGCCAAGGTGGCAATGTCCGGTGCATGCCACTCCGTTGGCGGCCGGACTGCTCCGGGCCAAGTTCACCGAGCGCGGCCTGGCCACCGATGCCATCCAGGTGATCGACCCGGGGGAGGCACTGGAAACGGGGCCCTTCACCCTGCGTTACCTGCCACTGACCCACTCCATACCGGAGAGCTGTGCACTGTTGATCGCCGCGGGTGGCTATCGGGTGCTCCACACCGGCGACTGGAAGCTCGACCCCGAACCCTTGATCGGCCACCCCGTTAAGGGCTCCCTTTTCCAGGCCCTGGCACCGGTGGATCTGGTCGTGGGGGATTCCACCAATGCCCCCCTCCCCGGCCACTCACGCAGCGAGGGCGAAGTAGCGCGTGCCCTCGAACATCGGCTAAACCAGTGCACCGGCCGGGTGGTTGTCTCCTGCTTCGCCAGCAACCTGGCCAGGGTGCTGGCCATTGCGCTGGCCGCAGAGCGCTGTGGCCGCCGGGTTAGCCTGATGGGGCGGGCCATGGAGCGCATGGTGGGCGTGGCTCGGGGTCTTGGCTATCTGGACGACATGCCACCACTGGTCCCGGTCAGAGACCTCGGCTATCTGCCCCCGGAAGAGGTGCTGGTCATCGCCACCGGCAGCCAGGGCGAACCTCGCGCGGCGCTGAGCCGCCTGGCCAACGACAGGCACAGCAGCCTCGAATTGAACCCGGGCGATACCGTGATCTTCTCGGCCAAGGCGATTCCCGGCAATGAGCCGCAGATCGAGCGCCTCAAACATGGACTCAGGCGTCTCGGTGTCGCCATCTGGGATGAGTTCAATCACCCGGAACTGCATGCTTCCGGCCATCCGGCCCAGGAGGAGCTGCGCATCTTCTATGGCTGGATCAAACCGAAGCACCTCCTGCCGGTACATGGGGAACCCCAGCATCAGCGCGCCCATCGAGCGCTCGCCGAAACCCTCGGCATCGAAGCGCCGCTGGCCCCCGTCAATGGCGACCTGATTCGCCTGGATGCCGATGGCCTTACCCTGGAGGCTCGCCACCCCCAGCGCCCCTGCATCGTCAGCCAGAATGCCGTCACGCCACTGCCGGGATTGGCTGCCGAACGTGGTTCCTCGCGTCACGGCATTCTGCATCTTGCGCTGCCGATCGCATCGACCGGCCCGGGTTGGACACGAATCGGACGATTGATGCTGGATGCACACCGAGTCAGCGCGCTTGATGAGGATGCCCTCGCCGACTGGCTGGACGAACGGCTGGAGGAATTACACGCCGAGAGCCTGGCGGAACTGCGTCTGGCACTGCAGCCCATGCTGACGGCCTGGCTGGCGGATCATCTGCGCCAGTTGCCGGATATACATCTCCAGTTACTGGCGGTGGAAGCCCCGGCATTCGGTGAAAGAGACTGACTGCACGTCACGCCAGGGCCAAAAGGATACGAGGGACGTCGCTCAAGCTCCTCCGTACCTCACATTCCAAATCGCCAGGTAAAGCGGCTACTGAGCGATCATGAGCCCCCTGCGTTCTTCTTCGGTGGACGCCCACGTTTACGACGCGGCGGCTCACCCACGAGATCTTCCACAGAAAGGCCGGCATCGCTCATGGCCTCGCGGATCTCGGCCAGCTTCCGCTCCTTGTCCGCCTCCTCCTTTTCGCGAAGCTTGTCTTCTTCTTTTTTCTGCTCGATTACCTCACCAATGACATCGGAGAGCTTATTCAGCTGCTCCATGCTCAACTGGCGAGCAGCGGCACGAGCCACGTTCTTGTTACGGGCGATGCGCTCCAGGGTTTCGCTGGACATTGGCCTCCTCCATACATAAATCAACGAGCAAGCTGAATGGCTTACTCGTCAAAAGTATATGTGGTGATGACCAATTGGCAAGAAATGAACAAGTGGAGTTGCGACTTTTTCCTTGCAATTAGCAGCGAAAAAGAAAGGCCGAGGGGAGAGTTATCCACCCGTCATGTTCATGAAGCGCACAACCTGCACATCGCCATCGGTCGTAAAATGGTGGCGTTCGGGCTTGAGGGGCAGGGCTTCGACGATAGCTTTCTTCAAGGCGTCGATATCGCCGGGATGACGGCGCAGTACGGCACGCAGATCGACGGAGTGTTCATTGCCCAGGCAGAGCAACAGCCGGCCCTCGACGGTCACCCTGACCCGATTGCAGGTCGCACAGAAGTTGTGGCTGTGCGGTGAGATGAATCCCACTCTCGAGTCGCTGTCTGCCATGCGAAAGTAACGCGACGGGCCCAGCGTGGACTCCGTGGTCGGAATCAGGGGGTGACGCTCCTCGATCAGGTCTTGGACTTCGTCGCTGGAACAGAAGGTTTCGGCACGGGAGTGGTCCGAGACATCGCCCAGCGGCATCTCCTCGATGAAGCTGATATCGAGCCCTTCGGCGCGAGCGAAGTCCACCAGGTCAACCACTTCGTCGTCATTGCGTCCCTTGAGCACGACGGCATTGAGCTTGATGCGCTCGAAGCCTGCCGCCTTTGCCGCGCGGATGCCATCCAGCACGCGGACCAGGTCACCGGTTCGGGTCAATTGACGAAAACGCTCGACATCGAGGGTATCGAGACTGATATTGAGCCGCTTGAGCCCCGCATCCCGCAGGCGCTGGGCATGTTTTACCAGGCCGGCCCCATTGGTGGTCATGGCGAAATCCCTGAGCCCTGGTAGGCCACCAATGTCCTCGACGAGGCGGTCGATATCTCGCCTGACCAAGGGCTCGCCCCCCGTGAGGCGTACCTTTTCCACCCCCATTTCCACGAAGGCCCGC
This sequence comes from Halomonas sp., assembly GCA_007129225.1. Lineage (GTDB taxonomy): Bacteria > Pseudomonadota > Gammaproteobacteria > Pseudomonadales > Halomonadaceae > Halomonas. The sequence continues at coordinate 1,512 of SKVX01000073.1, read as the reverse complement.
GCCACGGTTCCCAGCTCCTCCAGCGTGAGAATCTGGGCCCGTGGCAGGAAGGTCATCTCCTCGCTCATGCAATAGACGCAGCGAAAGTCGCAGCGATCCGTCACGGAGATGCGCACATAACGGACTCGTCTGCCGAAGTCGTCGATCAGCTCAGAGGCTGTTGTCATTATCGCCCTCCCAGCGGCTGGCATCCTGATGATCGGATACGCGTTCTGCGACCCAGTAGTCGCCCGAGACACTGTGCTCCTTTTTCCAGAACGGTGCACGGGTCTTGAGATAGTCCATGATGAAATCACAGGCCTCGAAGGCCTGCCGGCGATGTGCGCTGGCCACGACTACCAGTACGATAGGATCTCCCGGCGTCATGCGTCCAACACGGTGAATGAGGCGGACACCCTGAAGCGGCCAACGCACCTCGGCCTCGGTGACGATGTCGCCCAGCGCCGATTCGGTCATGCCCGGATAGTGCTCAAGGGTCAGTGCCGTGACGTCGGGGCGCTCATTGAAGTCGCGCACCAGGCCGGTAAAGCTGACCACGGCACCGATATCGGAACGTCCTGCCAGCAATCGCTGCTGTTCGACCCCCGCATCGAAGGGCTCATGCCGAACCTGGACCTTGGCTGCCTGCACCATATCAGCCCCCCGTGACCGGTGGAAAGAAGGCGATTTCATCTTCATTGGTGATGGGCGTGTTATCCAGCGCCATCACCTGGTTGACGGCACACAGGACGCGTCCCTCGGAGAGCCGTGCGAAGCGCTTGTCCCGCTGGACCAGTGCCGCCTTCAAGCCACCCACATCGGCACTTTCGAGGCTATCCAGGGGTAGGGAAAGCTCGCTCACGCCAAGGCGTTCACGCAGCTCGGCGAGAAACTTGACCCGCAGACAGGGGTTCTCGATATCGCAGCGCGGGCCCACGGAGACCTGACCCACCACCCCCTCACCGGTGACGATCGGTGCCGGTGCGGCGGTCATTTCACGGTAATAGTCTCCGGACTTGCCCCCGGTCTTGGCGTCGAGATGGATACCGCCGATCTCCATGTCCTTGTCCACCGCCTTGCACATGTCATAGAGCGTCAGGCAGGCCACGGCAACGGCGGTCAAGGCCTCCATTTCGACTCCGGTGCGGCCATTGAGGCGACAAGTGGCGTTCACCTCGACGCGAGACGCCACCTCGTCAAGGCGAAATGTGATGCTGACCTTGGACAGTGCCAAGGCATGGCACAGTGGAATCAACTCATGGGTCCGCTTGGCGGCCTGGATGCCGGCGATTCTGGCCGTCGCCAGCACGTCACCCTTGGGCAGGCCACCCTCACTGAGCAACGCCAGCGTTTCCGGCTTCATCTGGATATATCCGGATGCGCTCGCCTCACGACGGCTTTCCGGCTTGTCGGCGACGTCCACCATATGGGCTTCGCCACGTTGGTTGAGATGGGTCAGTGTCATGAAGGGTTGCCTCGGCAGATATCAGCAAACGGTTGTATGGTGACGGCCTCGCCCCGCGCAATGGTCTC
>SKVX01000115.1 GCA_007129225.1 Halomonas sp. | reverse complement strand
GTAGCACAACCGGCCAGAATAGCCATAGATGCTGCAGCGGCGGTGAGCTTCAGGGTGGTCTTCAGAGTCATGGTGTTCTCCTTGAGTCTTCCTTGGTACTGCACGGGTTAGTACAGCGGCGTTAATGAAGCCTGAGATCAGGCTATCCTGCAAATGCAGGATTCTTGCAGCGACTGCTGCCAAGCACAGGAGTCAAACGCTGTTTTATAATACCTTACGGCGCTTGTCCATAGCTCGAAACGTCCCTTACGCATCTTGAGCCTAGCGGATCACGACGCGAGTGCCAATCCCGATTAGCTCGGATAGCCTTTCGATCTGCTCGTTCGTCACCGCTACACACCCCTGAGTCCAGTGGTAACTGGCATGCACATCAGGGTCTGCCCCACCGAGGCCATGGATACCGATAAACCCACCCAGCACGGTCTGCTGCGGTGGATAGCCGTGGCGCCGATAGTACGCGAAATAATCTTCGTAATCTCGTTCGGTGTAAAGCCCTGATTCAAGGGCCATGCGCGCGTGGGACGGCGTCGGGTAGTCGAGGCCGATAAAGATGTGCCAATCACTCTCGTTATTGAAGCGATTTACGCGAAATTCGCCCATTGGCGTCACATTGCCGCCCTGCAACCGCTCAGGCTTGGCGCCGGCCCTGCCCAGCGAGATCGGAGCGAAACGCTCGACCAGGGCATTGCCGCGAAAGACTGAGAGCACCGCCCGCTCGTCCTCAACCAGCACCCAGAGTTCATCATCATGGCGAGGAACCTGGGCACGCACGAGCAGGGTTTCGATCAAATTCGCCCGGGCGCTGTTGGGTAGCAGCAGCACGAAAGGCGCTGACAGGGCAAGCAGGCCGAAATGGCGTCGAGAGACAGAGGTCATCGGCTCCTCACAGGAGAAGAAGAAAGCGGAAATCAGGCCTTATGGCGTTGTTATAGCCTATCCGCTGCAGGGCTGTCAGTCGAAATAGAACTGCAAAAAAATGTAGCCGGTGCAGCCTCTGCCGCCTCATTGGCCCTCAAGGTGTCACCGTCCTGCCACCCAAGACGCACCTGGGGAAAAAGCGCACACTTATCTGGTGCGCCACTGTCTTTAGCAATACAAGCAGCGTCAGTGGGAGAGGATAGCCCCCATACGCAGCACCTCACGCAATGTAGTGATGCCGGCTTCCGCCTTGGCCAAACCGTCGGAGAGCATCAACACCTCGCCACGCTCGAGCAGCGCCCGGCGCAGTATTGCCTCGTCGGCATGGCGCAGAATTCGGGCATGATCATCAGGGGTCAATTGCCACACTTCGAATACGCCAATCCGACCTTGGTAGCCAAGGTCGTTGCAGTGCGGGCAGCCCTTGGCCAGCCAGACCCGTTCGGGTATGGGTAACCCGATGGCCTCCAGCCACTCGATATCTTCGGATGCCGGCGCCCCTTGGCTACGACACTGCTCACATAGCCTGCGAACCAGTCTCTGTGCTATCACCATGCCCAGATTCGCACTGATCTCAGCATCGGTAAGCTCGAGATGTCGCAAGGAAGAGACCACTCCCACCGCATCGCGACTGTGCAGGGTGCCCATGAGCGACCTGCCGCTGCTGGCCACATTCAGGCACGCCTGCGCCGAGGCAGGACTGCGCACCTCTCCGACCAGCACATAGTCGGGGTCAAGGCGCAGTACTGAGCGTGTGCCCGTGACGAAATCCAGTCCACTGTGGCCATCCACCTGTATCTGGTTGATGCCGGGGATCTCGTACTCGACAGGGTCCTCCAGGGTAACCACATGGCTGTCGGAAAGGCGCAGCTGGTTGAGCAGCGTGTAGAGCGTCGTCGTCTTGCCTGCCCCGGTTGGGCCGGCCACCAGCAGCATGCCTCCCGTGGCATCCATCCAGCGGCGTATGCCCTGGGCGGCCTGCTCGCCGATACCCAGGTCGAGCGTATCGCGGAAGGAGTGAGGCGACGTCAGGAAGCGAATGGCCAGCTTTTCGCCTGCCACGCAGTTGACCGCCGTGACACGGAGAAACACCTCCTCGTCGACGTCACCTTGCCAGCTGAACCCGCCCTCGGCGCTCATCCGCGAGGGCACGGGGTTGAGCCCCGAGAGCACCTTGAACTGATTGACCACTCGCAGGCCACCGGCAGCATCCATGCGCATGGCATCGATCACCCGACCGTCGATCCGCAACCTGATGCGATACGCCGCCTGAACCGGATCAAGATGCACGTCGGTCGCTCGGGCGGCAATCGCATCATTGAGCAACGCATGCGCCTCCAGCGCCTCATCCCCGGCTCCCGGCGGCTTTTCCAGCAGAGGGGCCAGGGACGGCAACAATCGTGGATGGCGGTCGGTAGTGGAGCTCATGAGGTCCTCCTTGGCCTGGTGCAAGCACGAAGCATGAATTGACGCCTCCATGGCGCTTTGCCCTGTCAGCCTAGCCGCTGTCTCGGTTTCTGCTTGCCCCAGCGCCGCTCACGCCGCCCGATCTTGCCTGCCCCCTTGCTCTCTCTTCTTGCTGGTCAGCCGGGCAGCCCCTGGCTCCTCAGGTAATCGTCATAGCTCCCTGTGAAGTCGACGATGCCGGTGTCGCTCATGTCGAGGATACGGGTGGCCAGCGAAGAGACGAACTCGCGATCATGGCTGACGAAGATCAACGTCCCGGGGTAGTGTTCCAGTGCCAGGTTGAGCGCTTCGATGGACTCCATGTCCAGGTGGTTGGTGGGCTCGTCCATCAGCAACACGTTGGGTCGGGTCAGCGTGAGCTTGCCGAACAGCATGCGCCCCTGCTCACCGCCCGAGATGACCTTCACCGACTTCTCGATGTCGTCACTGGAGAAGAGCATGCGCCCCAGGGCACCACGAATCACCTGTTCACCACCATCGCTCCACTGGGCCATCCACTCGAACAGCGTCGCATCGTTGGAAAAATCGATGGTGTGATCCTGGGCGAAGATACCCAGCTCCGCACTGTCGGTCCAGCGCACTGCGCCGGCCTGGGGATGAAGATCACCGGCCAGGGTCCGCAGCAGCGTGGTCTTGCCAATGCCGTTGGGGCCGATGATGGCGATACGCTCGCCGGCCTCGACGGTCATGGAGAGGCCTTCGAACAGCAAAGGCTCACCGGCGTACCCCTGACTCAAGGTCTCGACATTGACCGCGTTGCGATGGATCTTCTTGCTCTGCTCGAAGCGGATGAAGGGGCTGACGCGACTGGAGGGCTTGATGTCCTCGAGCTTGATCTTCTCGATCTGACGCGCCCGGGAGGTGGCCTGCTTCGCCTTGGAAGCGTTGGCCGAGAAGCGGCTCACGAAGGTCTGCAGTTCGGCGATCTGCGCCTTCTTCTTGGCGTTGTCGGCGTACTGGCGCTCGCGGGCTGCGGTGGCCACGGTCATGTAGTCGTCGTAGTTGCCGGGAAACAGCTTGATCTCGCCATAGTCCAGATCCGCCATGTGGGTGCAGACGCTGTTCAGGAAGTGGCGGTCGTGGGAAATGATGATCATGGTGCTGCTGCGAGCCGTGAGCACGTCCTCCAGCCAGCGGATGGTATTGATATCCAGGTGGTTGGTGGGCTCGTCGAGCAGCAGCACATCGGGATCGGAGAAGAGCGCCTGTGCCAGCAGAACACGCAGCTTCCAGCCCGGCGCCACTTCGCTCATGGGACCGGCATGCTGCTCAATGGGTATCCCGAGCCCCATGAGCAGTTCACCGGCCCGGGATTCGGCGGTATAGCCGTCCAGTTCGGCAAATCGCACCTCCAGGTCAGCCACGGCCATGCCATCCGCTTCGCTCATCTCCGGCAATGAGTAGATGCGCTCCCGCTCTGCCGCCACCTGCCATAGCTCGCGATTGCCCATGATGACCGTATCGATGACCCGTTCGGCCTCGAAGGCGAACTGGTCCTGGCGCAGTTTGCCCAGACGAATGCCCGACTCGATCATCACCTGGCCGGACGAGGGCTCCAGGTCGCCCCCCAGAATTTTCATGAAGGTGGACTTGCCGCAGCCGTTGGCTCCGATCAATCCGTAGCGGTGGCCGTTGCCGAACTTGATGGAAACGTTCTCGAACAGGGGCTTGGCCCCGAACTGCATGGTGATATTGGCGGTGGAGATCACTTAGGAAGGTCCAATCGTAGTGCAAAAGTCCGCGATTGTACCGGTTATGGCCGCCTATCACATGGCCATTCTCCCATCCAGAACGAACTGTCACCCAAAACGCTCGCCCCGCCGGAGCGGATTCCAGCGGGGCGATGGCACGGGTCGAGTCGAGCCTGGAGCAGGGTCAGTCCTGGCGCTCTACGGTAAAGATGCTCTGCAGCTTGTGTTTCTTGCCGTAGATATGGACGGTGGTCTCATCGAAGGGGAAGCGGTCCCGATACTCGCTATGGTTATTGAATCGGGGCTTGTGGGCATTGATCATGGCCGCCGCAAGCCTCTCGCGATTAGGGTGACCGGCCAACCCGACGGCATACCATATCTCCTCCCCCGGCTGCAGGAAGGCCTCCCACTTGTCGTGATCCTCATGATGCTCCAGGCCGTAGCGGGCACTCCGATGCTCACCCACATAGAGCAGTTCCTGCACGTCCATTTCGTCGCTCTCGGGATCCTTGGCAGCACGAAACACGCAGTAGATACCGGATTCGTCCGGGGTATCATGCAGTTGCTCTCGAGTCCAGTAGCCCAGCATCTTGGGAGATAACAGCTGTTCCGACATGGGGTCTTCCTCCTGGTTGCTCAGTAATCCTCGAGGCGCTGCATGTCACGGACGATTCGCCGCACTTCCGCTTCATGCCCGGCAGCGAGGGCATCGAAGAAGGCTCTCTCGTCGCTGCCCCCGGCCAGTTCACTGCGGTGTGCATAGAGATCCTGCAGCGTTCGGTGTGCCGTCAGCGCCGTGGCCAGTACGCTTTGCACACTCTCACCGTCGACCCCTTCGGGCAGACGTTCAAGCACCGGCGCATGGGGGAAATCGTTGGGCTCGTCGAACCAGGCCTCAAGCACGGCGGTGTGATCGCTGCCGTCGTCCAGGTAGCCGGCGAGATCGGCCTGCTGCTTGCGCTCACGCTCCGCCAGGTAGTCCAACGCCATGCGTACACGGTCATTCACGCCGCCGGCGGCCAACTGCGTGTAAAGATTGGCAAGACTGGCGTGGTAGTCAGCCGCCCAATGCACCAGCTCCTTCACTTGGTGAAAGCGCATACGAAATCCCCCGTTTGCATCATTGCCAGCCGGCATCGGCTCGCCCTGTCTTCATCCTAGTCAAAGTATAGCGGGCGCGTGTTGATGCATATCAACGAGATGCGATATAGCCTACCGGAGAAGAGACGTGTCGATGGCGATAAACTGGCTGGCCGCACGTATCAGCGAGTCGGCGGTCAAGCGCTCCACCCCGACCACGTCCACGGGAATGCCGCAGCGCTGACGGATTCGTTCTACCAGCAGGTCGAAATCGCCATCGCCGGAGACGAGTATCAGCCGATCCGCGGCGGGGGCGGCCTCCATGGCATCCAGCGCAATGCCCACGTCCCAGTCACCCTTGGCCGAGCCGTCGCTACGCTGGATGTAGGGTTTGAGCTTCACCTCGAAGCCGATGCCACGCAGGATGTTCTGGAACTGCCGCTGCCTGGGATCGCCCCGCTCCACGGCGTAGGCATTGGCCACGACCACCTCACGCTCGGCAGTGAAACGTGCCCAGAAGGCGTGATAGTCGAAGTGGCGGCCGAAGGCCTGGCGGGTGGTGTAGTAGACGTTCTGCACATCGACGAAGATGGCGACACGCTCCATGGGGACTACCACTCCTCACTGGTCTCGCGCAGGGCGGCGATTTCGCGCTTGGCGTCGCTCAGGCAGGCGCGCAGTTCATCCCCGAGTGCCGCCGCACTGCCCACGGCAATCAGGCCAGGGGCAGCCGGGCCGCGACGGCGTGCCACACCGCCGCTTTCATGCAGTGCCTCGATACGGCTGAGAAGCCAGGCCAGCCAGCTATCCGGGCGGGCAGCGAGCTCACGCAACCGGTGGAGTTCTGCCACCGGCTCGCCTTGGGGGTCGAGCAGCTCACGCCAGTCATGACGGGCCAGGCGGGCATGCTCGGTAACCTCCACCAGCAGCGACTCCAGCGCCAGCTCTGTCAAGGCCAGCGCCCCCTCCTCGGCCGCCATGCGACGCGCTTCGACATGCTCGTCGCTACCCGGAG
>SKVX01000356.1 GCA_007129225.1 Halomonas sp. | reverse complement strand
GGGGACGAGGTCATCGTCAAGGTGCTCGACATCGACAACCGCAACCGGGTGAAGCTCTCCATCAAGGAGATCACCCCGGAAGAGAAGGCCGCCTTCGAAGCGGCGGAAGCCGAACCTGTCGTCTAAGACAAGCCAGGGTTCCAACAAAAACCGCCCCCATAGGGGCGGTTTTTTTAGGTGACGCAGCTGATCCGGCGACATGCCTCGCGGAGGCACTGTAAACCCTTCCCTGGGCGCTACTTTTGCCTTCCCTGGCAAAAGACCTCCGCTACGGCCTGTCCCCGGCGCTGCTCGTGCCGTGGAGTACGCTTACCGCTCGATGGCGAGTGCAACCCCCTGCCCTCCACCGATACACAGGGTCGCCAGGCCCTTCTTGGCGTCGCGCGCGATCATCTCGTGGAGCAGGGTCACCAGCACGCGACAGCCGGAGGCGCCGATGGGGTGGCCAAGGGCAATGGCGCCGCCGTTGACATTGACCTTGGAGACATCCCAGCCCAGCTCCTTGTTCACCGACAGGGCCTGGGCGGCGAAGGCTTCGTTGGCCTCGACCAGGTCGAGGTCCTCCAGCGACCAGCCGGCCTTCTCCAGGCAGCGGCGGGTGGCCGGCGCCGGGCCGATGCCCATGATGGCCGGGTCGACGCCGGCGTTGGAGTAGGCGGCGATACGGGCGAGGGGCTCCAGGCCCAGCTGCTTGGCCTTGTCGGCGGAGCAGATCATTACCACGGCGGCGCCGTCGTTGAGCGAGGAGGCGTTGCCGGCGGTAATGGTGCCGTCCTTCTTGAAGGCGGGACGCATGCCGCCGAGCTTTTCGGCGCTCACTTCGCGCGGGTTTTCGTCGGTGTCGAAGACCACCGGGTCGCCCTTGCGCTGGGGAATCTCCACCGGGACGATCTGGCTCTTGAACTTGCCGTCACGAATGGCGGCGGCGGCCTTTTGCTGGGAGGCTGAGGCAAACTCATCCATCTGCTCGCGGGTGATCTCGTACTTCTCCGCCAGGTTCTCAGCGGTGATACCCATGTGATAGTTGTTGAAGGCATCCCACAGGCCGTCGTGGACCATGGTGTCGATGGCCTTCCAGTCGCCCATGCGCTGACCGTTGCGCGAATTGGGCAGCACGTGCGGGGATGCCGACATGTTCTCCTGGCCACCGGCGAGGATCAGTTCGGCGTCACCGCAGCGGATCGCCTGGGTGGCCAGGTGCAGCGCCTTGAGGCCCGAGCCGCAGACCTTGTTGATGGTCATGGCCGGCACGGTGTCGGGCAGGCCGGCCTTGATGGCGGCCTGGCGAGCGGGGTTCTGGCCCACGCCGGCGGTCAGGACCTGACCCAGGAGCACTTCATCGACCTGGTCGCCGGAAACGCCGGTGCTGGCGAGAATGTCCTTGATCACTAGGGCACCCAGGTCGCTGGCGGGAATGCCGGCCAGAGAGCCACCGAAGGCCCCCACGGCAGTACGGCGGGCGGCAACGATAACCACATCTTGCATAAGAAACACTCCTGAAATCGGTCGCAGACGGTAGCCCTGTCAGCATAGGCGACGCTTGTGCGCTGCGGCAATGCCCCAATGGGGTGAAATTCGTCAGTCAGCGTCCCTGTTCCATGCCACAGCCCGTGGGATCGTGGCTGGAGAGCAGCCCGCGGAGGGTGCGGCTACTCGTCAGGCGAGCTGAACGGGGATGGCGTTGCTGGTGTGGCTGACGTCGTTACCTTCCTTCAGATAGACCAGCGCCGGCTGATGATTGTCCAGCTCGGCATCGCTGTAGTGGGCGTAGCTGCAGATGATCACGCGGTCCCCGGGGCCGGCAAGGTGGGCCGCGGCACCGTTGATGGAGATGATCTGGGAGCCTTCCTCGGCGCGGATGGCATAGGTGGTGAAGCGCTGGCCGTTCTCCACGTTATAGATCTGGATCTGCTCGTTCTCGCGGATACCGGACAGGTCCAGCAGGTGGCCGTCGATGGCACAGGAACCTTCATAGTTGAGTACGGCATGGGTGACGCGGGCCATGTGGAGCTTGGCCTTGAGCATGATGGTGTACATGGAAGCAGCTTTCTCCGAATACGATGCACAGGGTGCACTTTGAATGCCGCATCAGCGCGGCAGGGTCAGGGTCAGGTTGTCGATCAGGCGAGTCGGGCCCAGGCGGGCGGCGGCGAGGAGCACGGCGTCGCGGGTGGTCGCGGTGACCGGCGCCAGGTCATGGGCGCGCAGCTCCAGGTAGTCCGGCTCGAAGCCGCTTTCCCGCAGCCGCGCGAGACCCGCATCCAGGCTGGTGGCGACGGGTTCGCCGGCCTCCAGGGCGTCGCGCAGCTCGCAGAGTGTCCGGAATAGTCGGGGCGCGGTGGCTCGCTGGTCGGGGTCCAGATAGCCGTTGCGGGAGGAGAGCGCCAGGCCATCTTCGGCGCGCACGATAGGTACGCCGACGATCTCGACGGGGAAGTGGAGGTCTTCCACCAGCTTGCGAATCACCGCCAGCTGCTGGTAGTCCTTTTCACCGAAGCAGGCCGTGTCGGGCTGCACCAGATTGAACAGGATGCTCACCACGGTAGAGACGCCGTCGAAGTGGCCGGGTCTTGCGCCGCCACAGAGCCCTTCGCTGACGGCGGGCACGCAGACCCGGGTTTGCTCCTCGAGGCCGCGGGGGTAGAGCATGGTCGTATTGGGGGCAAACAGCAGATCGCAGCCCGCCTCCTCGAGCTTGGCCTGGTCGTCGGCCAGGGTACGTGGGTAGGCATCCAGGTCCTCGCTGGGGCCGAACTGAAGCGGGTTGACGAAGATCGTCGCCACCACCACGTCGCCGTGGCGGCGGGCTGCCTCCACCAGGGCGAGGTGGCCGGCGTGAAGGTTGCCCATGGTCGGAACCAGGGCGATACGCTGGCCGCGGCGGCGGTATACACCAAGGGTCTCGCGCAGCTCAGGGATATCTCTCAGGGTACGCATCAGGGGCTCCAGGGGATCGCGAGGGGTGCTAGAAGCTGTGCTCCTCGGCCGGAAAGCGGCGCGCCTTGACGTCTTCGTGATAGCGACGGAAGGCGCCAGGGATGTCGTCGGCCTCCGCCATGAAGTTCTTGACGAAGCGCGGCACGCGGCCGTGGGTCACGCCCAGCACGTCATGCATCACCAGTATCTGGCCATCGGTATCGGGGCCGGCGCCGATGCCGATCACCGGGACGTCCAGCGCCTCGGTGATGGCACGGCCGAGGCTTGCCGGTACGCATTCCAGCAGTATCACTGAGGCGCCGGCTGCCACGAGGGTGCGGGCATCCTCGAGGATCTGTGTGGCGCGTTCGGTGTCTCGACCCTGTACCTTGTAGCCGCCGAGCTGATAGACGGTCTGTGGCGTCAGCCCCAGGTGGGCGCAAACGGGCACCCCCCGGCGTGTCAGCTCGCGAATGCCATCGGCCATCCAGGCTTCGCCTTCCACCTTGACCAGTTCGGCACCGGCCCGCATCAGCGCACCGGCATCCTGCAGCAGACGCTCCTGGCTGGAGTTGCTCATGAAAGGGAGGTCGACCATCAGCAGGCTTTGGCCCTTTCCACGGGCCACGCAGCGGGTGTGGTAGCAGATGTCGTCCAGGGTGACTGGAAGAGTGCTGGCATGACCCTGCAGGACCATGCCCAGGGAATCACCGACCAGCAGCACTTCGATGCCGGCCTCGGACGCGCTCCGGGCAAAGGAGGCGTCATAGGCCGTCAGGCAACTGAAGGTTTCGCCTGCGCGCTTATGGGCCTGCAGCGTGCTCAGGGTGACGGTTTTCATGGCGTGCTCTCATGTTGTCCTCGGGTCGGCGCGGTGTTCTCCGCACCGCCTTTCACTGCGCGTGATTGTTACCAGAATGCGGGCGCAGTGTCGATAGGTAACACTTATCCTGGGTGGTCAGGTAACACTTTGATCAGCTCCGGTGACCTCAGTGGCTCGGCCAGCGTGGTGACGCTTCGGCCATCGGGTAGTGTCAGCGCTGGCGCCAGTTCGGCGAGGGGAACCATGACGAAAGGGCGCGCGCTCATTTCGGGGTGGGGGACTCGCAGCCGCGGCGTTGCAATGACCCGTTTTCCGAACAATAGCAGGTCCAGGTCCAGGGTGCGGGGGCCCCAGTGGCGTCGGCGAACGCGTCGATGGCGCTGTTCCAGTGCCTGAAGTTGATCGAGCAGGGCCAGCGGTGAAAGGCGCGTCGCCAGATGAGCCACGGCATTGATGTAGTCGGGTTGGTCCTGGGGCCCGACGGGACGGCTGGCATAGAGGCTCGAAACGCCTACCCGTTGAGTCAACGGCAGCTCGCCGAGGGTCTCGAGCGCCCGGCGCACCTGTGATGCGGGGTCGTCAAGATTGCTGCCGAGCCCCACATAGACGTCAACCGGGAGCATCACGGGTTATCGGGGGGAGCGCTACGCCGGCGGCGCTTGCGGGGCCGGCGTCGCTTGGGGCGATCTCCGGGCGTGGCAGTGGCACCGGCCTTCTCCAGCAGGCGCAGCTGTTCGTGCTCGTCGCCCTCCTGATAGGCGGTCCACCAGTCGCCGAGTCCGGGTTCCAGCTCACCGGCCGTTTCCCGCAGCAGCAGGAAATCGTAGGCGGCGCGAAAGCGCGGGTGCTCACGGGTCTGCAGTGCGCGCTTGCCGCGACGCTGGGGCAGGCGCAGCTGCAGGTCCCAGATGTCACGCATCGGCATGCTGAAGCGCTTGGGAATCGAAATGTGCTTCAGCTGGCGCGACAGCACCTGCTGGGACCCCAGCTGCAGGGCGGGCAAGGGTGGCATGCCCTCTTTCTCCAGGGCCGCCTGGCGCAGCCGTACGGGCCCCCACAGCAGTGCCGCGAACAGGAAGGCGGGCGTTACCGGGCGCTCTTCGCGGATACGCTTGTCGGTGCTGGCCAGGGCTGCCTCGATCAGGCCAGCGGCCCAGGTCAGCTCGGCCATGGCTTCTTCCGTCTCGGGGAACAGCATGGGGAACAGGCCGTAGTGGCGCAGCATGTGGAAGGTTTCTACCCCGTGGCCGGCCATGAACAGCTTGAGAATCTCGTCGAACAGCCGTGCGGGGGGGATCTGCAGCAGCAGGTGGGCCTGCTCCTGGATCGGTGCCTCGGAGCCTGGCGCGATCTTGAAGTCGAGCTTGGCGGCGAAGCGGATGGCGCGCAGCATGCGCACGGGGTCCTCGCGGTAGCGTGTCGTCGGATCGCCGATCATGCGCAGAGTGCGGGTCTCGATGTCGCGAGCACCGTTGGCAAAGTCGTGGATCGAGAAGTCGGCGATGCTGTAGTAGAGCGCATTGACGGTGAAGTCACGGCGAACGGCATCTTCCTGGATATTGCCCCAGACGTTGTCGCGCAGCAGCAGGCCGTGCTCGGACTGCTGGGCGAGGTGGTCGCCGTGGTCGTCGTTGGGCCTGCCCCGGAAGGTGGTGACCTCGATCACTTCTCGACCGAAGCGCACGTGCACGATGCGAAAGCGGCGGCCGATGATCCGCGAGTTGCGAAACAGCTCGCGCACCTGCTCCGGCGTGGCATCGGTGGCGACATCGAAATCCTTGGGCATCCTGCCCAGGAACGAGTCACGAATGCAGCCGCCGACCAGATAGGCCTCATACCCTGCATTGTGCAGGCGATAGAGTACCTTGAGCGCCGACTCACTGAAGTGCTGGCGCGATACGGGGTGCTCGCTACGGGGAATGATCCGCGGGCCGGCCTGTTCGCCGGCGGCGGCATCCTCGGGGCCGAAGAGTGACCTGAGATGCTCGCCAGGGCTCTGCAGAAAGCGGGTAAATCCTTTGAACATGCGGCGATATCGACTCGCAGTTTGCGAAAGTTGTTGAGTGTAGTCGACCAGCGACACCTTGCAAAGCGGTGCGCCGAATCCCTGTGCAGCCCAACAGCAAAAGAGGAGGCCGGTTGGCCTCCTCTGACAAGCTGAAAATGCTGCGTCCATGCGGCTGTTTCTTCTTCGTGATGGCACATCGCCTTGAATACGGACCACAGTCACCAAGATTTCACAGGCAAGCAGTGTTGTTGTGATTGTTGACGTTCCTGGTTGCGACCGCCTCGTATTCAAAACAATAATCCAACCACGACGGCATCGTGAATATGCCTACCTTCGGCTTGTTGCTGTTGTTGCCGAAGGCGCGCTTCTCTGGCCCTTGTTCTTGTTGGCAGCCAGTGTGAGCGCGTCGCGTCCTGGGATCCGGTGCTTCGAGCGCAT
>SKVX01000170.1 GCA_007129225.1 Halomonas sp. | reverse complement strand
GCGGCTTGCACCTGCCGGAGATGTCGGGCCTGGAGTTCTTCAAGCGCATTCAGGCCCTCTATCCCGACGTCGCCTGTCTCGCCCTTGCCGCTCCGGAGGACACCGCCCGAGCCACCGAGCTCGTCAAGAGCGGCCTGCTCCAAGGCTGGCTGGCAAGCGACTGCCAGGGCGAGGCACTGCTCGCCCGGGTACAGGAGGCCTTCTCACTGACCGCCCTCCCCGCAGCGAGCCAAGACGCTGCTCTCGATACCTGCCCCTGAAGCCATGGCCCCGAACAGGAGCGAGTCCCCGCATCGCTCACACGTGGAGATGCCACCACGCTGAATCGGGCACGGGGCATGCCTAGCAGGAAGGGTTACGCCGGCTCCGGCAATGCCATGTTCGACGGCCACGGCAGCGAGGGGGGGGCTTCGGCCTCGGGCCCGTCTCGCTGTCCCAGGATGAAGGCACTCATCAACGCGTTGAGATGTTCAGCCTGCTCACGCATGTCGGAAGCGGTAATGGAGGTCTGCTCTACCATGGCGACATTGCGCTGGGTGTTGCCATCCAGTTCACTCACGGCCTGGTTGACCTGAACGATACCGGCGCTCTGATGGTGTGCGCCGGCACTGATTTCGGCGATGACCCCGCTGACCCGCACGACGCTCTGGACGATAGTCTCCATCGTTGCGCCAGCACGCTGCACGATCTCCGCCCCGCGCCGGGTGTGCACCAGCGACGCATCGATTAGCTGACGAATCTCCTGGGCGGCATCACCACTACGGCTGGCCAGGGTCCGCACCTCCTGGGCTACCACCGCGAAGCCACGCCCGTGTTCGCCGGCTCGCGCCGCCTCCACCGAAGCGTTCAACGCCAGAATATTGGTCTGGAAAGCGATGCTGTCGATCAGCGTGATAATTTCGCCGATTCTGTCGGCTGAGGCGCTTATGTCCTTCATGGTGTCGCCCACTTCCTCCATGGCGACCTCTCCCCGGCGCGCCTCCTCGGCCGTAGACAAGGCCAGCGCATCGGCCTGCTGGGCCGATTCGGCACTCTGGTTGACCGTCGCGGTAATCTGCTCCATGGAGGCCGATGTCTCCTGCAGGCTTGACGCCTCCTGTTCGGTGCGCGCAGCCAACGCCTCGCTGCCGCGGGCGAGTTCCTCTGCATTGATGTAGACGCGCCGGGCACTATCCTTGATATCCAGCAACAGGCCCTGCATTCTCGCCGCAAAGGCATTGAATTGCTTTGCCAGCGCACCGATTTCGTCACCGTGGGTCTCGTCCAGGCGTCGGGTAAGGTCACCATCCCCCTCAGCGATCTCACGCATGGCCTGAGCCGTCTGACGCAGGCGCAGCACGACATTACGCCCCACCAGAGCGGCAACCAACAGCGCCAGACCAGCCACCGACAGGGTAATGGCAATATTTTGGATCAACCCAGCCTGCGCCTCGGCGCGCAGAGTGGCGACAGACTCCCTGATACTGACTGCAATGCCGTCTTCCACAACCTTGAGCCGATCGATCTTGTCCGACTGTCGGGCAAACCACTCGGTGGGATCTACACCGAACCCGCTACGCGAGGCGCTCTGGAGAACCGAAAGGCGAAAGGCTTCGAGGCGATCGAGCTCGGGGGCTGCCAGCTGGGACTGCAACAGTTCACGCTGCACATTCGTGGCCAGCGCATGGAATGTGTTCAGTTGAGCCTGCTGGGCGCCGATCAACGAAACGAACCGTTGATAGTTGCCCGTGTCGATGCGATCCATGCCGAAGGCTCCCGCGAGCACCGCGCGCTCGATACCCGCCAGCTCCTTGGCTCGCAGCAGCGCATAATAGGCAGCCAGCGTACGGGTCGTATCGGCCTCATCGGTAACATGGCTCAAGCGGCCGATAACGTCGATCAGTTGCGTATTGAGACCGGTGTAGTACTGCGCGGATTCATTCACGGAAGAGGCCATGGCGTCGACCTGGCTGCGCCATGCTTCAAGGCTGGCCAGGTCATCCCAGAGGCCTTGTAGCAACGAGCCGATTCCGGCGACCGCCCCCACGTCGACTTGCTCAGAATACTGCTGAAATGGTGCGAGGCTAAGATCGGTGCGATGTCGCTGCTGCTCCAGTTCGGCACTGAAACGCTCCCCCTCCGCCCCCAGGTAGAGGGCGGTACTGCCTCGCTCCCGCTGAAGCTCATGCACCAGATCTCCCGCAACCACTGCCAGGTCGGCAAGCCCCAGCAGGCGGTCCATGTCACTGACCGCCCGGTGTCGATCCAGTACCTGGAGGCTTGCGAATCCCGCCATCGCCAAGAGAGGGAAAAGAATGGACAGTAGAATCTTGTAGCCGATCGACATATGACGAAAGACGTTCGGGATCAGCATGACGGCTCCCCATGCGCGCGCCCTGATTCGGCGCGCTATTGTTGTTGTGGTCAAGCCACCACAATAAGAAATAATTCATTTAATTTTTTGATCCAAATCAATAAATTCAAGCATAAAATTCGAGCAACGATATCGCCCTTGCCTTCGAGCGAACACTTAACCACAGCCCAGCTGGTATCAGTTTGGTAGAATCCCGGTTATCACTCCTCACGAGCCCACCCCATGCTAGTACTCGGCATCGAAACCTCCTGCGACGAGACCGGCGTCGCGCTCTACGACACCGAACGAGGCCTGGTGGCCGACGCGCTCTACAGCCAGGTTGCCATGCACGCCGAATACGGTGGCGTGGTGCCCGAGCTCGCCTCTCGGGACCACACCCGTCGGCTGCTGCCGTTGATCCAGCAGGTGCTAGACGAGGCCGACGTCACACGCACGGCGCTGAATGCCATTGCCTATACCGGGGGTCCGGGGCTGGTCGGTGCCTTGATGGTGGGCGCCAGCACCGCCCATGGCATGGCACGGGCGCTGGGCATTCCGGTGCTGGGGGTGCATCACATGGAGGGGCACCTGCTGGCTCCCATGCTGGAAACCTCGCCGCCGGCCTTTCCCTTCGTGGCTCTGCTGGTGTCGGGTGGCCACACCCAACTGGTCGAGGTCCAGGGGCTGGGCGATTATCGGCTGCTGGGCGAATCGGTGGACGACGCCGCCGGCGAGGCCTTCGACAAGGCGGCCAAGATGCTGGGGCTCGCCTATCCCGGCGGCCCACAGGTGGCGAAGCTCGCCGAACTGGGCGACCCCGGTCGCTTTCGTTTCCCGCGCCCCATGACCGACCGCCCGGGACTCGATTTCAGCTTTTCGGGGCTCAAGACCCATACCCTGACCACCCTGAAGCGGCTGGATCAGGATGGCGCGCTGGACGACCAGGCCCGCGCCGATGTGGCACGCGCCTTCGAGGAGGCGGTGGTGGATACGCTGGTGATCAAGTGCCGCCGTGCGCTGGATGCCACCGGCCTCAAGCGGCTGGTGATGGCGGGGGGCGTCAGTGCCAATGTGCGTCTGCGGGAACGGCTGGAACGGGAGACCGACAAGCGCAGCGCCCGGGCCTATTACCCGCGCGGCCGCTTCTGTACCGATAACGGCGCCATGATCGCCTATGTGGGCGCTCAGCGGCTATTGGCAGGGGAAAGTGATGAGACCGGCATCATGAAGGCGGTACCACGCTGGCCGATGGACACCCTCCGGGCACCGACCGGCAACGGATGACTGGCGACGCTCTCTCCTGCAACCTCTCCGAGGGCAAGCCTTCGTCGAGGCGCTGTGAACCCTTCCCTGGGCGCTATATTTGCCATCCCTGGCAAATGACCTCCACTCGAACCTGCCCCTCGGCGCGGCGTGTGCTGGCAACCTGTAGGCTTCTAGAGCCCCTGCTCGTCGCCACGCCTGAGGCGTCGGATATTCAGCATATGCCGTGCCAGCACCAGCACGGTAAAGGCCATCACCACGATGACATAGTCCGGCGCCAGCCAGACGCTGACCAGCGGCGCCAGGCCGGCACTGGCCAGGGAGGCCACCGCGGCGGTGCGCACGCGCCAGGCCAGGACTACCCAAAGCAGGGCGCAACACAACGCCACCCAGGGCGTCAGGACAAGCATGACGCCAAAGGCGCTGGCGACGGCCTTGCCGCCGCGAAAACGGTGCCAGGGGGGGTAGCTGTGACCCAGCAGCACCGCCAGGCCGACCATGCCCTGGGCCCAGGGCGGCAGCCCAAGCCACAGGGACAGCCAGAGCACCGGCATGCCCTTGGAGGCGTCCAGCAGCAGCGTCGCCAGTGCCAGCCGGCGGCCATGCAACCGCAGCACATTGGAGAACCCCGGGTTACGGGACCCCCCCAGCCGCGGGTCCTCCACGCCCGCCATTCGGCACACGCAGAGGGCACCCAGCCAGGAACCGCTGAGATAACCCAACCCCAGCAGCAGCGGCAGCCACTCGACCGATGTCACCTGTACTTGTCTTTTTCCATACTCATGACCGGATTCTGCCACCCCCGACGTCGTTTAGACAGGGCAGCGCCTGTCATCCCCCCAGTGGCTCACGTACAATCGAGCGCCAAATCAGATGCCCAACGCATCTTCCGCCGACGGGGAGGCACCATGGACCGTGTACTGATCGAGTCGCTCGCTGTGGAGACCGTGATCGGCGTCTATGACTGGGAGCGCACCATCACCCAGCGGCTGCTGCTCGACCTGGAGCTGGCCACCGACATTCGTCCCGCTGCCGCCGGTGACGATATTGCGCTCACCCTCGACTATGCCGCCATCAGCGAGCGGATCGCCCGCTTCGCCGGCGACCACGATTTCGCCCTGGTGGAAACCTTCAGTGATCGGCTCGCGGCGACACTGCGTGACGAGTTCGCCATACCCTGGCTGCGCCTGACGGTACGTAAACCTGGCGCCGTATCCGCCGCCGCCGCGGTCGGGGTTCGCATCGAGCGCGGCACCCGGCCTGAGGAGACGTGATGGCCCTGATCAGTGCCAGCATCGGCAGCAACATCGATCGAGAGCACCACGTTCGCATCTGCCTGGATGCCTTGGCGGGCACCTTCGGTAGCCTGGCGGTCTCCCGGGTCTTCGAAAGCGAGCCGGTGGGTTTCGAGGATGGGCGCAACTTCTTCAATCTTGTCGTCGCCTTCGAGAGCGACTGGTCGGTCGGCGAGCTTCAGGCCTGGTGCAAGCGCCTGGAGTTCGCCAACGGCCGGCGCAAGGAGAGCCCCAAGTTCAGCCCTCGCACCCTGGACATCGACCTACTGACGGTGGGGGACCTGATCGGAGAGCATGACGGAGTCGAGCTACCGCGGGGAGAAATACTTCAGCACGCCTTCGTGCTGCAGCCGTTGGCCGAACTGCTGCCCGAGGCGCGCCACCCTCGCGATGGTCGCACCTACGGCGAGATCTGGGCCAGTTTCGATGCCCCCGACCAACGCCTGTGGCCTGTCGGATTTAGTTGGCAAGCAAAGGCAGTTAGGTAAACTTGGGTAATGCTCCGTAAAGGAGCCCCAATGAACAAGAAAAGGAACCAGAATGTCTGCCAAATTCCGCCTTGTGACACGCAGCGACTTCGACGGCCTGGTATGCGGTGCCTTGCTCAAGCATCTCGACCTGATCGATGACATCCTCTTCGTGCATCCCAAGGACATGCAGGATGGCAAGATCGAAATCAGCGAGCGGGACATCACCACCAACCTGCCCTATGTGCCCGGCTGCCACCTGGCCTTCGATCATCACCTGAGCGAGACGCTGCGCAACGAACAGCGGGCGGAAAACCACGTCATCGATCCCGACGCCCCTTCTGCCGCTCGGGTGGTCTGGCGCCACTTTGGCGGTCACGATGCCTTCCCTGCCCGTTGGGACGACATGATGGACGCCGTGGACAAGGGCGACTCGGCCCAGTTCACTCGCGAGGAAGTGCTGGATCCGCAAGGCTGGGTGCTGCTGAACTTCATCATGGATGCACGGACCGGGCTCGGGCGCTTCCGCGACTTCCGCATCTCGAACTACCAGTTGATGATGAAGCTGATCGACTACTGCCGGGAGCACAGTATCGAGCAGATTCTCGACCTGCCGGACGTACAGGAGCGCATCGAGCTCTATCGGGAACACAGCGACAAGGCCCGGGAGCAGATCCAGCGCTGCGCCGAGGTTCACGGCAACCTGGTGGTCCTCGACCTGCGTGACGAAGAGACCATCTATGCCACCAACCGCTTCGTCATCTACGCCCTCTACCCGGAGAGCAATATCTCCATTCACGTCATGTGGGGACTGAAGCGGCAGAACACCGTGTTTGC
>SKVX01000259.1 GCA_007129225.1 Halomonas sp. | reverse complement strand
TCCATGCTGCGCCAGATGGAGGGCGGGCGGCGCATCGAGGTGGCCCGTCGTATCGTGCAGCAGGTGCTCGACGAGCGCATTCCCCAGAGTGTTCCGGTGGCGCTACGCGCCTTCGGCCATACCGAGCCACACAGCTGTGCCACCGAGTTGCTGGTGGCTCCCGGCGATGACAACCATGCGCAGGTGCGGCGTGCCGTCGAGGGAATCCAGGCCATCAATCTGGCGCGCACCCCTCTGGCCGACTCACTGGATGCCGTTCTCGATGACCTCTCTGCCTACGAGGGGCAGGGCCGGTTGGTGGTGATGCTGACCGACGGCGAGGAGACCTGCGAGGGGGACCTGGAGCAGTCGGTGGCCGACCTGATTGATGAGGGCATCGATGTCCGCCTCAATATCGTCGGCTTCCATATCGACGAGATCGGCCTGCAGGCCGAGTTCGAGCGTTTCGCCGAGCTGGGTGGCGGCGAGTACTTCGACAGCCATGACGGCGACGAGCTTGTCGAGGGCCTGGCCAGTGCCCTGGCCGCCACGTGGCGGGTAGTGGATGCCAGCGGCGACACGCTGGCGCAGGGGCGCGTCGATGGCGAGACCATTGAGCTCGATGTCGGGGAGTACACCTTGGAGGTGGAGGCCCAGGAGGGCGAACGCCATCACACATTCAGCATTGCGCCGCGGCAGGCCAAGGAGATTCGCCTGAGCGATGCCCTCTCGGAGCCATCCCCATGACAGAACGTATCGATGCTATCACCAAGCCTCTGCTTTTGACGCTGCTGCTGGGCCTGGCGACTTCCGCTTCCCTGTCGGCCGCCGGGCCACCGGACCCCGATGCCATGGCGAGACAGCCGCTGCCGGAGCACCAGCAGGATGCCAGCCACCGGGGCAAGTCGGCCATGGAGCATGCCGAGGTGCTAGTGGCGCCTTCACTGGTACAGCGCCTCATGGGACTCGAGCGACTGGGCGAGATGGGTGTCGATGGACTGCCGGCCCGAGATGCGGTGCGCTATGTGCTTGAACGGGGCGACACCGAAGGCCTGGCATCGCGACAGGTCGACCAACTGCGGCTGGCGGCCCTGAAGACACTCTTCGAGTTGCAGGCACCGGAGGCCGAGGCACTGCTGCGACAGGCAATCCTGAGCCCTGCTTTCAGCCAGCATTCGTCTACCTATCGACGCCTTGTTACCGGTGCCGTCGAGCTGGGCGTCGACGAGGCCACCCTGCAGGCGGATCTGCTGGCCCTGGTGGATGAGGATGGTATCCATGCCGCCCGCTTGATGGCGACCGAGGCGCTGCCCGAAACGGTACTCCATTCCCTCGCCGAGGCACTCTTTCATGACGAGCACGACGAGACGGCCACCCGCTTCTTCCTTCCGCGAATGGCCGAGTTCGATTTTGTCGATGAGGCCACGTGGCTGGAGTATGTGAGTGAACATGCTGGCCTGGCCAGGGAGAATCTGGCTGACGTTCAGGCGGCACTGGCTGGCATCGGGACTGGTGACGCTCTGGACGTCGCTCTTGAGGTCGATGATTTCCCGGGCAGGCGGGGCGAACTGTTCGAGCGCTTCGCCAGAGGGCCGCTGGGGCCGGAGCCTGTCTTTGCGCGGTTACTTGACGAGCTGCGGGACGAGATAGCCCAAAAGGAGTCGGCACAGCTGGCTGCCCTAATGGAAAACCTCTCCGGAGAACTTGCCGCCGGCGCTGCCGGCCCCGGCACGTCTCCCATGGCCGAAGTGGCCAGGCGCAGCTATATCGAAGCCATGACGACACTGGTCGAGCAGGGTCCGAGTGACGACCATCGATTGGTCGGCCTACAACGTCTGGTCAGGTACCAGCAGCGTCATCCACAGACATCCCCAGCCATGACCCTTGGCCCAGTCTTCGATACCCTGGAGCGACACGACACCTCCGAACTGGTGATGCGCCAGGCGACCTCATCATTGCAATTGTCACCGGCGCGGCTGGCCGAATCGGACCCCGCCTTTTTCAGCCGCCGGGCAGTGGCCCTGCTCTGGGCCGCGGAATCTGCCGCCCATGCCGAACTCCCCGAACGGCTGTTGCAGCCGCTGATGCGCTCGGCAACTCATGCGCCCCTTGTCGTCGACACCATCGTCGAATCCATCGATGAGCATCGCGACAGCTGGGCCGTCAACCCGGCGGTGGGGGTGCTGATGACTTCTGGCCAGACTCGTGGCCTGGAGCGCTCGATGGCACGTGAGCTGGCTTCCCAGGAAATGGGACGGATCCTCGTCAACCCGGTGGCCGACTTTGCCCATATCGGCGACCACTTCCTGCGCAACCGGGGTGGCGGAGCCCTGGCCAACCTCGAGTACAACACCGTGAACGGGCTTATCGGCATTCTCGAGCCGATCATCTTCGATGCCGACAGCGGCTGGCAAGCTCCATTCCCGCCGTCGGCGTTGGCCGACATCATGACGGCACGGCCTGGCTGGCTGTCACGCGAGCCTCTGGCAGAGGCTGACTGGATAGCCTTCCTGAGACGCGTCCGGGATCACGGCGACCCGGACTTCAGTCCCGTTGCCGAGGCGGCCCTGGACGCATTCTGATGGCGATGGGGGCGGAGCCTTAGCCGGGCCCGCTCTTGCCATCTTGTACCGCCTTGATGCCCTTCCCGTCTATATGAACGGGTACAGCCTGGTCCTGGCTGTTCTAGGCTGTGTGATTAGTAACGATAAGACAATATGCATTACAAATATGAAACCTGAAAGGCGCCGATCTTATTCATCCCTGGCACGGCAAGTGGGGCGTCGATAATAAAAAGGTACGAGGGGGCGTCAGTGAAAAAGATTGCGGCAACTACCACCTGCCTGCTGACACTATTGATGGTGGATGGCACGGAAGCCTTCCCCAGGATGGTCTTCGAGCAGGAGCCCAACGATACCCCCGAGCAGGCGCAATCGTTCCGTGGCGAAGCCCGCCTGGTGGGCGAGGTGTCGAGCGATGATCGCGACATGTTCCGCTGGGTGCTGGACGATGCCGAAACGGACCGTCTCTGGCAACTCGAGCTGCAGGGTGATACGCCGGACGGTATCGAGGCACGTTTTTTCTGGCCCGCCGAGGAAGAGCCGGAGCCGAGCGGGGTGGCCGAGTTTGGTGCCGCAGAGCCCGAGGAGAGTACCGACGAGGCGACGGAGTTACTCAGTCTCGGCATCAGCGCCGACCAGCCGAGGCGGCATCGCCAGCAATTGATCGTCCCGCCAGGGGAGCATCTTGTGAGCTTCCTCCCCGAGGGGGCCGGGGGCGAGTACCAGTTGACCCTGAGCGAGGCGGGACGCCTGCGGGTCAGCGGTCGGGCGGGCACCGACGAGGCCGACGATCTCGAGGTGACACCGGGTCGGCTCCGGTTCTTCCACCTTGATGTCGCCGAACACGCCATCCCCCTGGTGCCGGAGGATGAGGCGGCCGAATATCTGTGGCGACTCGATCTGCTCGGCGAGCTGGGCGTGTCGCTGGAGGCGTGGATCGAGAACGATGCCGGCGAACGACTTGCCGAGGTGCAGGCCGACTCGCCCGTACAGCACCAGTGGGGTCGCCTGGATCTCGCCGGAGGAGGGCGCCTGCACCTGCGTAACCCGCAGGGGGACGCCATAGGGCGCGTGGGGCTGGAGCTGGAGGAGGACGGCCAGCGTCCCACGCCGCGAGACGATGATCCGGAGACGATGGAGGCGGAACCAGAGGCCGTGGCCACCTCGGAAGAAGAGGCTCTGTGGTTTGCCCTTGGCGAAGCCGTGACGCTGGATCTGATTCCCCGCCAGCGCCATTACCTGGCCTTCAGCCTGGATGAGTCAGCGCCCGGCCAGACCCTGGACGTGATTGGCGATACTGACCGCGATATCGATGTCTGTCTCAGTCGCCATGACGACCGCGACCCGGTGTGCCGAGAGGGGCCTGCCGAGGCGCTGTTCGCTCAGATGCAACTTACCGCTGGCGACTACCTGCTGCAATTGAGATTGTCGCGGCGTGCCGATGACCCTGTGCCTACCGAGGTGCGGCTGAGCGAGGCGGAGCTGCCGGATCGGGACGGTTGGGTGAGCGAACCCAATGACCAGCGTGACTGGGCCGCGGTGCTGAGACCCGGTGTCGTCCGCCAGGGCCGGCTCGAAGGCGGCGATACCGGCTGGTTCGAGTTGCTGGTCGGAGGTGAGACCCAGGTCTGGGAATTCCTGGCGGAGGGCGATCCTCTCGAGCGCCTGGCCCTTTACCGTGATGGTGATCGCCGCCCCTTCCTCGACAGCAGGCAGTCTCGCCGCGGTGACCCGCTGCAGCAGCGGCGCTTGAGCCCGGTGCGCCTGCTGCCGGGTCGTTACCAGGTGCGGATCGAGGGGGAAAATACCGATTATCGTCTCCAGGCCGAGCCGCTAGGTCGGCCCCAGCCCGGCAGGGAGATGGAGCCCAACGACACGCCCGAGGAGGCCAATCCGCTATGGCTGGGCGAATCCGTCGAGGGACATTTCCACAGCGAGGATGACGCGGATCATTTCCACTTTCATCTGCCCGGCAAGAACCGCCTGGTGCTGGATGTCGAGCCGCCGGCAGAAGGGAGCCTCGAGGCCCGGCTGTTCTGGCAGGGAAATGAGGTACTGCGTACCCTCGACCTTGAGGAGGCCGCGCGCATCAGTCGGAGGCTGCCCCCCGGGGACTATACGTTGAGGCTCGTCGGGAATGGCTCCTCGCAGGAACCCTACCGCGTCCGGCTGGACATCGGCGATCCCTGGCACCATCAGGGTGCGGCGGGGCTGGTGCGGAATCTCGAGCAGGCGCCCCTGGTCCCCAGGGACGGGGTTATCGATGAAGAGACGGGCGGCGTGGATGATCCAGAGGGCTATCTGCGACTTCCCGTCACCGAGCAGGCGCGTACCCTGCATGTCGAGGCACGGAGCCTCGGCGATCGAGTCCGCTTCGTGAATGCCAAGGGCGATGAGCTCGAGATCGAGGAGACAGACGAGCGGCGCCGCTATGCGGTGACCGTGCCGGCAGGCGAGCAGTGGTACCTCTGGGCGTCCATCAGTCGTCGCATGAGCAGCCTCACGCTGGAGGACCCGGCGCAGCCGTACACACCGGAGACGGCGCCCATCACTGCCGAGCTGGACAGTGAGAGCGCTCGCCTCCCACCCTTCCTGCCCCATGCCCAGCGCCTCGAGGCCCGCCTGACGGTCCGCAATGAGGGAGAGGAATCCCTGACGCTGCCCCTGAAGGCCCACGCCAGCCATTCGGGCTGGTCGCTCGACGGGTTGCCCGAGTCACTCTCCCTGGCCCCCGGTGAGGGGCGTGAAGTACCCCTGACCTGGACGCTGCCGCCCGAGATGCTGGAGAGCGATCCATTGTCGCTCTTCGTGGCGGTGGGCGAGCACAGTGTGCGGCATGACCTGATAGTGGACCCGTCGATGGCGGCGCTGGATCCGCAACCGGCGCCCCCCGTCCCCGAATCGCTCGATGGAATGGTCGACCTGGCCTGGAGTGCCCTGGGGGCGCACTTCGTCGACGCCGAGAGCGGCGAGCCGGACAGTGACCTGGCCGGCCTCGCCCGTGGCGGGCACTTCCTGATCGACGGTATGGCCAGCGCCGCCAGCTCCATCGAGGTCGGCGCCGACCCCGGCGAGGCCTTACCGCCGATTCGCCTGGCCGGTGAAGGGGGCACGGTGCATGGCCTGGCTTTCAATCAGCGCTCGCTGCACGATCACAGCTATCGGTGGCGGAAGGTCGAGATCGCCCTGGGCGAGTCCCGGGATACGCTGGAGAACCGGATGACCGTCGAGCTGGACAGTCGTGACGGCGAGCAGTTCTTCCCCCTTGATGCCCCGGTCGAAGCACGCTACGTACAGCTGCGCCCTCTGGCGATCTTCCTCAAAGAGGGCGAGCGCCGGCGTTCCCGCCATGGCAGCGGTGAGCTGCGGGTACTTGGGGAGCCTTCCGGAGAGCTTGCCGAGCGGCGTCACGACCTGCTGGACCGTGACCTGGGCGGGCACTGGCTATACACCTTGCCGGATATCGACCGCCTGTACGGTTTCCAGGGGCAGCGGCACACCCATCGTGGCGTGACCGGCGAGCGGCGTGTGCGCCGGGGACAGCGTATCAGTGACGAGCGCATCGAGATGGTCTTCGCCTTCCTCCAGCATCGGGCGGCGCGGATCGACGAACTGCGCTGGATCGAGAACCTCGACTGGGACGGCCTGCCGGTTG
>SKVX01000341.1 GCA_007129225.1 Halomonas sp. | reverse complement strand
CTGTCACGTTGAGACGGTGGCGGCGGTGTACCCGGGACACGCTCCGGCAGGTTCGCGGTCGACGAACGGCCGATTTCGGCCCTGGGGTCGAATGTCTACTTACTGCTCTTGGACCTCGATCCAGACGTGCAGATCCCGGTAGGCGTTCTCCCGGGTCGGCTCTTCCGGAGGCTCTTCGGTGTAGAGGAGGTAGACCAGCCGGAGGTCCTCGCCGACGGTGGTCGGGGCGACCTCGTGATCGATCCGTTCCGATTCGCCGTCCTCTAACGTCCTCGAGAACCGATCGAGCTCCTCACGGTCGGTGACCGTCGATCGGTCGTCCTGGACGCGTTCGAGTTGGACGACGACGGTGTATTCGACGGTCTCGTGTTCGTGGTTCTCGATAGCGATGACGAGCGATTGGCCCTCACCCGCGACGAACTCCTGTGGGTAGCCTTCAGCGACGTACTCGCCGTCGTCGGTCTCCGTGAGCAGGTAGAACTCGGTGAATCGTTCTCCCTGTTGGGGGGAGGCGAGTCCGTATCCGATCGCACCGAGGGCGAACACGAGCGCGAGGGCGAGCGCGACGTTGAGCACGATATCGGTCCTGTCTTCCGGTTCGAAGAGGACGGCTCGCGCGTCCGCGATCCAGGGTCGCCACGGCAAGGAGTATCGACGTTCGATCGGTAACGCACGACGTCGTTCGAACGCGATGACCACACAGACGATCGTTGTTCCACACAGACCAACGAGGATCGGCCCGAGCGCGAGTCGAAGCGGGGAGACGCCGATCGCCAACCCGACGAACCCGACGAGAGCGATGCTCAGGCCGATCGAGAGCGCGAGCCGCTCGACGAGGTCGATCCCTGCACCGTCCGCCTCGTCTCGCTCCGGAAACAATGCTGCGACGAAGGCGTATCCCGGAAGAATGAGAACTAGCGGGAGTACGATCAGCGCTCTGAGAACGCTGTCGCTGAGAACGGGAACGACCGTCGAAGCCGCCGCCAGGGCCGTCAGGACGACGACGCCAGCGAGGTCGGCGGGGATCGCCCGGAGCTGGTCGACCGGTGAGCCCTTTCGCTCCTCTCTGGCCATCCCTATCGGCTAGCCCCCGGTTCGTGATAAACGAGTCGAATCGTCGACTACTCCGCGAAGCGTTCGGCGTCGCCTACTGCGTCGGTCGCCTCCCCTTCCGAAGCCGAGTTCGGCGAGAACGCCGCTCGCTCGAAGCGGGAGGTGAGCGACCGCAACCGCTGTCGTTCGGGTTCGGAAAGCCCCTGGGAGAGCGACTCCTCGTAGAACTCCCAGGGGGTCTGGGATCGGCGCGCTATTGAGGGACCGGCGACGGCGAGTCGTGCAGCCGCGTAGGCCAGTCGAACCGACCGATCGGTCTCGCCTGCCCAGAGTCGTTCCCGCGAGAGCGAGAGGAGCAGCCGGATCCCCTCTCTGATCGAGGGCTCGTCACCTTCGCCAGAGCCCGCTCCGTCGTCGCGTCCCCCCCGAGAGAATCGCTGACGGATAACTGCGAACGCGAGGCCCAGTCCGATGAGCGTCGCGAACAGACCAAGACCGAGGACGTCGAGCGGCGCTGGAACGTCGTAGGCTCCGGTGATTTCGCGGACCGGACCGGCGCCCTCGTCACCCAGTTCGACCGTGATCGACTCTTCGATGTCCTCGATGTTGCTCTCCGGGTTCTCGTACGTGACCGTTATCGTGAGGGACGTCTCGCCGTCAGGCACTGTGAGTGTCCGCTCGAACGCGCCGTCACCGTCCGTCTCTACGCCTCTCGTCTCGTTATCGACGGTGATTTCGATCGGCTGACCCTCCAGGGAGTTTCCGTCAGCCGTCGAGAGCTCCCCGCTTAACGTCGCTCTGTTTTCGCCGATCGGTACGACCTCCAGTTCGAGCGCGCTCGGGGTCGTCTCGATCTCGACTGGGACGTCCGCCTCGTCGTTCGAGAGCGCTTGCTCATCGAGGCCGGTCACAACGCGAACGTCGGCCTCTTCGGGCGGTACGTCCGCCGGGAGAGTGGTGTTCGAGGAGAACGATCCCTCCTCGTCGGTTACCGTCTCGTTGTGTACTTCGCCTTCGATCACGAGCTCGACCGGGACCGAATCGATGCCTTCGCCATCGACGTTGACAGACCCGTTGGCGAGGAGCTCCTCTCCGTAGGCGACGTGCTCCGTGTGCTCGGTCACCTCGATGGTCGGGTCGGTCTGTTCGATCTCGATCGGAATCATCGTCTCGGAGCCGGCGTATTCCGAACCCCGTTCGGGGACGACCTCGACTTCGAGTTCGGTCGCGTTGAGCGAGACGAGCGTCGGTCTGTAGGTAGCCGTGAACGAACCGTCCGCGTCGGTCGTCGTATCGACCGTTCGTTCTCCGATGACGAGCGTAACCGGTTCGTTCGCGACCACCTCGCCGTCGGCGGTCGTTACCGTCCCCGAAAGCTCCAGCGGATTGTCGAACGACGCCGTCTCGGTGTCGGTCTCGACACTCAGATTCGTTTCGATGAACTCGACGTCCTCGATCGACGCGTGCCGTTCGGAGACCCCCTCACGAACGTTCGCTACCGCCTCCCGTTCGGCGGTCGTATCGCGATCGGTTTCGTCCTCGCTTCGTTCATAGGCCTCTTCGACCCGCTCGCTCCCCTCTTCGATCGAGCCCGCCAGTTCGTCCAAGTCCCGTGCGAGTTCACGAGCGCGCTCCGCATCACCGTCGTCGCGAGCCTGCTGATACTCTTCGTACGTCCGGTCGTACTCCTCGACGTCCTCCACCAGCTCGCGTAGGGTGTCTCGGGCCTCCTCGAACTCTTCGGCCGAACGGCTCTCGTCGTCATCCCTGTCCTCGACTGTGGCGTATCGGCCCAGGATTTCGTCGTACTCGTCTCCGACAACCGTCCAAGCAGCGTCGTATTCACGCTGGTCGAGCAACACCGAACTCTCGCCCAGCCGTTCGTCCAGTTCTCCTCTGAGCCAGTCCGTCAGTTGGCTCTCTTCGGCCTCCCCATCGGCCTCGTTCGGGTGTTCGTGAGGGGTCGTCTCGTTGACCTCGTCGGCTACGCTCGGCGCTCCAACCAATCCAACGAGACAGACGGCGGCGATCACGACTCCAACGAGGAGGACGGTGCGGGAAACCACGGTATCGGTACGTCGAGGTGGATAAAACCTCTTGCGATCCAGAAGGTTCAATTACTCGACCGGGATTTACAGTGTATGCGAGTTACCCGACGATACTGGGAGCTGATCGCGCTTGTAGCTCTCCTCGCGGTCGCTGCGGTGGTCCTCGCCCAACCGGTCCTCCTCTTCGGTGTCGCGCTCGTCGGTGGCTGGATCGTCACCCTCCAGATGCACTTTCTGTTCGATCTCCGGTCGGTGACAACAGGCCTCGTGGTCGAACAGACGAAGGATCGCAAGCGCGTACTCTCGGGCGAGTCGACGGAACTCACCCTTCGAGGGGCGCTCGTCCGACCGTCGTCGCTCGAGGTACAGATCCGAGGTGGCCTTCCGCCGGTGGCGAGCCCTTCGGAGCCACCGGTCGTGACGATCGAACCGGGACGAGTCGAGGCGAGCGACGAATTCGACGTCGAGTGGGACGTCGCGGGAACGTATACGCTCAAACCGGCGAGGGTACGAGCGGTCGATGCGTTCGGACTCTTTTCCACCGAGATCGACCGCGGAACGACCACGACGGTGACCGTCGAACCGAGTGGCCCCCGGTCACTCGGCCTGGAAAACCTACAGGAGGCGATCAGACGCGTCTTCGGGGAACACCAGGCACACCCGCTCAACACAGGACTCGAACCGGAAGACGTTCGCCGGTACGTCCCCGGCGATCCGTTGCGAAAGATCGACTGGAAGGCGACCGCGAGACTCGAGTTGACGCACGTCCGAACGTTCGGCTCACAGATCGACCGAACGGCTGTTCTGGTGATCGATAACCGGACACAGATGGCCCAGGGCAGGGAGGGTGAGACGAAACTCGACTACGCGCGACACCTCGCTCTGGTACTCGTCGAGGGTGCGCGAGCCAGACACGACCCGATCGGTTTCTACGCCATCGACGAAACGAGCATCAGCCAGCGTCACGCCCCGACGGCGACCAATCGAGGGTATGCCGAGATCAGAGCCGGCCTCTGGAACCTCGGGGTGACGCAAGCGGACCGAGAGAGGAGTCGAGTCCGCGGGAGCCGGGAACGCCGACGCCGGTCGATCGCACATCTCAGGGACGAGGACTCCGCGTTCGCGAGGACCTTCACGACGCTCGCCTCGAGTCGGGAGTCGGAGCCGCGACGACACACGGAGAAACCGCTGCTATCGGCGGTCACCGACGAAGTGAACGACATAAAAGGTTCGACCCAGATCGTGCTGATGACCGACGACTCAGACCCCGATGGGCTCCTCGAAGCGGTGGTCACCGCGAGGAGGGGTGATAATCGTGTGCTCGTGGTACTCATGCCGACGGTCCTGTTCGATCCGTCGACGTCTGTCGATCTCGAGGACGCTTACGAGCAATACGAACGGTTCGAGGCGTTCCGACGGTCGCTGGACGAACTGGACAGGGTCGAGGCACTCGAACTCGCACCGGAGGAGCGGATCTCACGAGTTATGGTCGCCGGTCGGCATCAGAAACGGAGGGTCAGATCGTGACGGGAACGGACGTCCGCGGAACTCCTCAGCAGTCGGTGATCGGCGCGATCGGGCTTCTCGTTACGATCGCCGTGTTATCGGTCGTCGCAGGTATCGAAGCCGGTCTCGTCTCGACGCTGCTCGTCGTGCTCTGGTTCGTCATGCCCGCTGTCTACGTCGTCGGTTTCGGACACATCGTGCTCGCGGCCGTTCTCACCGATCCCAGCGCACTCGATGTGTTTGCAGTCGAACTCGGGTTACTGCTTCTGCTTGCGGATGCATCGCTCCCCCATCCCGATTCGTGGTCCGTCTTTTCGATGTCGGTGCTCGCCGCGAGCGGATTCGTCCTCCTCGCGGCTGTACTACTGATCGCCGACGGCCGACTCTGGCTCTCGGCGGGCGTACTCTTCGGGACGTTCTTGGTGGTATCGTTCGGGATCACCTGGTACGGATCGTTCGAAGCGAAGGGAGTCGCGCATGGCTGAGGACTCCGACACGAGTGCGTCCCTCCTCGCTCAGGTCGAGCTGCTTAAAGCCGAAAACGACCGACTCCGCGACCGTCTGCACCGTTCAGAGCGACGGAAACACACCCGTGCGACAGCTGCGCTAGCGATAGCGGGTGTCAGTGGGCTGGTTGGCTCGGTCTTCTTCCCGTTCGCCGGTGAACTCCTGATCGCCCTCGGCGCGACCGGGGTGTTCGGTGCGATCCTCGTCGTCTATCTCACGCCCGAGCGGTTCGTCTCTTCCTCGGTGAGCGAAGGGCTCTATCGGTCGATCGAATCGGATCGCCGATCGATACTCGCACAGCTAGACGTTCGAGGGATGCCGATCTACCTCCCCGTCGAGACGGCGACCGGGGCCGAAGTCCGACTGTTCGTGCCCCAGCACGTCGAGTACGCGATCCCGGACGAGGAGTACCTCGACACCGCGTTCGTCACCACGCCCAACGAACTCTCGAGAGGTGTCACGTTCGATCCGACCGGAACCACGCTGCTCGAGGAGCTGCGTCGATCGGTCCCCGGCGGATTGACGAGCGATCCGGAGGGGCTGGCGAGACAGCTCGGTGACGGACTCGTCGAGACGTTCGAGCTGGTCGACTCCGCCGAGACCGATGCGGACGACCACCGACTTTCGATCGTCGTCGCCGGGAGCGCACACGGGGCGGTCGACCGCCTCGACCACCCGGTCGCTTCGCTCGTCGGTACGACGGTCGCCGACACCCTGAACAGACCGGTCACCATCGAGGTCGAATCGAGAGAGCGCGACGAGTATCTGATCACCGCACGATGGGAGTAGCGCGATCGAAAACGTCATCACTAGCGAGGGCGGATCGGACTCGGCGGTTCGAACCGTCCCGAGTCAAGGGTCGGCCGGTCCCGATCCGCCGTCACTCGTCGCGACGGCCTCCCGAGAGGGGTCGCCTCCTGGAGCGTCGACGGTCGAGAGGAGGTCGTCGATCACGTCGTCGCTGGTGAGGTCGCTGAAGCCCGCCTCCGGGGTGAGCAACAGCCGATGGTTGAGCACCTTGTGCATCATCGCTTTGACGTCCTCGGGCGTGGCGTACTCCCGACCACGGATCGCCGCGCGG